>NZ_CEZPJD010000345.1:6639-8245 GCF_983059655.1 Okeania sp. | reverse complement strand
TGACAAACGGAAATTCTGGCTCCTGCCCTTACCAAAAAACTTTATGAGCGCAAACCCTAATTATCAATTATCCATTATCAATTATCAATTAATGAAGATATGCCACCCAAAATAATTATAAAAAATCTAATTAAAATTTATGGAAAAAGACATCTTGCTGCTCTTAAGTTGTTTCGTGAAGGAAAAACAAGAGATTATATATTGCAATCTACGGGTAATGTATTAGGGTTGGCCGATATATCTCTTGAAATTAATCAAGGGGAAATATTTGTACTAATGGGATTATCCGGCTCAGGAAAATCTACCTTGGCTCGATGCATTAATCGTTTGATTCATCCCACTAGCGGACATATTTATATTGATGATGAAGATGTTGCTCATGTTGATGAGACACGAATGCGAGAAATACGACTGAATAAAGTTTCAATGGTATTTCAACGCTTTGGGTTGTTTCCTCACAAAACAGTAGTTGAAAATGTAGAGTATGGACTAAAGGTGCGGGGAGTTGAGCGAATTAATCGTCGCCAGAAAGCACTAGAAACATTAGAAGTTGTTGGTTTAGCTAAATGGGCAGATTATAAACCAACCTCTTTGAGTGGGGGAATGCAGCAAAGAGTGGGTTTAGCTCGTGCTTTAGCTACTGATGCAGAAATTTTATTAATGGATGAAGCTTTTAGTGCTCTCGATCCACTCACGAGAGGAGAGATGCAAGATGAATTATTACGACTCCAGAAAGAATTACACAAAACTATTGTGTTTATTAGTCATGATATTCAAGAGGCTTTGAAACTGGGCGATCATATTGCTGTAATGAAAGCAGGGGCAATTGTTCAATTGGGGACACCAGAAGAATTACTCACTCAACCAAAAGATGACTATATTACTGCTTTTATCCAAGAGGTAAATCCTGCCCAATTTATTACAGTAGGTTCTATTATTAATAAAACTGCTTCTCTGAGGATTGGCCAAGATTCTTTTGGCTCTGGGCTGAAAAAAATGTTAGACCATAATCTCCAGGTTATGTATGTGGTTGATAAGTACAATAAACCGGTTGGTTTGGTAAGAAAAGAGGTTCTGGAAACCAGTCTCAAGCAGGAAAACGAAGATATTATGGCGATGATAGAAACTGATTTTCCTATAATTGATGCTTCTGCTCCTCTAGAAAGTATTTTTCACCTTTATAAACAAGGATTTCCTGTAGCGGTAGTTGATGGAGAAAAAGAGTTTAAAGGTATGGTAGAAGCTTCTGATGTACTTACAAGTTTGGGGTAAAAAACTACTCAAGAAATATCAACTGTTCGTTAACAAATTTCTTGAAAGATGCTCAATAAAAAAAGAAGGTATTTGAAGCATTTTGTGCAGCAATAACAGTGTCTGTACTTTTTAGATATGTAGTGTTGATAACTCAAAAAAACATCTATTCTCACACAGATGTCAAAATACTATCCAAAATAAATTGAGGAATTAGGCAAAAACGCTATATCTAGTAAACAAAAACTGTAACGTCTTAGATATGTAGCGTTGATAACTCAAAAAAACATCTATTCTCACACAGATGTCAAAATACTATCCAAAATAAATTGAGGAATTAGGCAAAAACGCTATA
>NZ_CEZPJD010000345.1:0-6539 GCF_983059655.1 Okeania sp. | reverse complement strand
AACTGTAACGTCTTAGATATGTAGTGTTGATAACTCAAAAAAACATCTATTCTCAAACAGATGTCAAAATACTATCCAAAATAAATTGAGGAATTAGGCAAAAACGCTATATCTAGTAAACAAAAACTGTAACGTCTTAGATATGTAGTGTTGATAACTCAAAAAAACATCTATTCTCAAACAGATGTCAAAATACTATCCAAAATAAATTGAGGAATTAGGCAAAAACGCTATATCTAGTAAACAAAAACTGTAACGTCTTAGATATGTAGCGTTGATAACTCAAAAAAACATCTATTCTCAAACAGATGTCAAAATACTATCCAAAATAAATTGAGGAATTAGGCAAAAACGCTATATCTAGTAAACAAAAACTGTAACGTCTTAAATATGTAGTGTTGATAACTCAAACAGCTATATGTTTTGAGGACTGATGCCAACATATTAATTTCAAGCCAGAGTAATATAAATTAAATAGCTTCTCAGAGACCATTCACCAAAGACTTTAGCAGGAAGATATATGTAAGCCCCTGCTACCTAGAGATTTGGATTCAACCTAACAGCAAAGGAGCCAATAATATAGTGTTCAAAATTTTTCTCATATCAAATTACCTTGTAACCGCAAGCAAAGGAGGCTTAGGAACAGTATTAAATCCTTTCCAGTTTTACACTTTACCCCTAGACGAATGGGTTAACGATGCTGTTAATTTTCTAGTTGACAACTTTCGTCCACTATTTCAAGCTATCAGCTCACCCATAAGAAATACTCTGGAAATAGTTAAATCTGGTTTTCTTGCTATTCCCCCCTTGATTTTTCTCATAATTATTGCCCTGCTAGTCTGGCAATTAGCAGGAAGAAAAATAGCCATTTATAGCATTATTGCTCTTTCTATAATTGGTTTTTGTGGGGCTTGGGAAGAAGCAATGGTTTCCCTAGCCCTCGTTCTAACTGCCGTAATATTTTGTATGTTGGTAGGTATTCCTCTAGGTATTCTTAGTGCCATTAGCGATCGCTTCCACAAAATATTACGTCCCCTCCTAGATGCAATGCAAACTCTTCCCAGTTTCGTCTACCTAGTACCCGTAGTAATGTTATTTGGGATTGGAGAAGTTTCGGGTATTATTGCCACATTTGTTTTTGCAGTCCCCCCTCTAATTCGCCTGACAAATCTGGGTATTAGGCAAGTATCTCCAGAAGCAGTAGAAGCAGCCTTAGCTTTTGGCTCAACTCCCCAACAAGTCTTATTAGAAGTACAAATTCCTTTGGCTTTGCCTACTATTTTGGCTGGCACAAACCAAGCAATTTTATTGGCCTTATCAATGTCTGTTGTCACCTCAATGATTGGGGTAGAGGGATTAGGGCAAATGGTATTGCAAGGTCTAGGTCGTTTAAATGTCGGACTAGCTGCTGTAGGTGGTTTAGGTATTGTTTTAATTGCGGTGATGCTCGATCGTATCACTCAAGCTATTAGTCAGGGAAATGATGTTTCTTGGCAAGAGCGAGGTTTAATTGGATGGTGGCGGTCTCGCGGCTTTTCCAAACAGAAAGGTACAACTCTAGGGATAAGTATTTTGGTTGCTTTGCTGGTTGGTGTTACTAGCTGGCAATTAATCTCCCAAACTACTATAAATTCAAAAAATGAAGCATTGCCAGGGAATGGAAGAATTGTCCGGTCTACTTCTGGCTTGGAAACATCCGGTATATTTGTTACAGAGATTGTGAATATTGGGCTGGAGAAATTAGGTTATCAGGTGAAAGGCCCAAAACAATTGAATGTTCCGGCAATGCACATTGCTGTTAGTAATGATGATGTGGATTTTACTGGTGTCCATTGGCAAGTTGCGCACAAAGAATTTTTTGACAAGAATGGCGGGGAAGATAATTTAGAAAGGGTTGGAATACTTATTTCTGATTGTCAAGCGGGGTATCAGATAGATAAACGGACTGCTGAGAAATATAATATTACCGATCTATCGCAGCTCAAAGATCCAAAAATTGCTAAACTTTTTGATTCAGATGGTGATGGTAAGGCAAATTTAATCGGTTGTACTGCTGGTTGGGTGTGTGAAAGAACAATAAATCATCATTTACAGGTTTACGGACTTGAGGATACTGTTGAGCAGATTGAAGGAGATTATTCTTCTTTGATGGTAGATACTTTGACTCGTTATCGGCAAGGTAAACCTATTCTTTATTTTACTTGGACTCCTCATTGGTTAGCTTCAATTTTAAAAGTTGAGGAGGATGTGGAATGGTTGGGTGTTCCTTTTACATCTTTATTAGAAACTCAGAGAAACTTCACGGAAAAAGATACTTCAGTTAATGGAAAAAATCTTGGTGTTCCAGTCGATAGAGTTCGGATATTAGCTAACAAGAATTTTTTGCAGGATAATCCAGTTGCTCAAAGTTTATTTGAACAGATTGAAATTCCATTTCAGGATGTCAACCTCCAACAGGAAAAAGTTAAAAATGGGGAGAATAAACCTGTGGATATTCGCCGTCATGCTGAAGAATGGGTTGTTAATCATCAAGAATTATTTGATAGTTGGCTATCCGTAGCTTTGAAATAATGGAGTTGTACGCATAACTTTATTCAAGAATTTAGAATTTAGAATTTAGAATTTAGAATTACCTCTTCTTATAAACTAAGAGGATTGATTAAAAAGATTTTTTTTCTTTTTTCTCTATGAATGGAGAGGTTTTATACCTGAATTTTTCGGTAAAACACTTTCTTGAAGTGTTAACTATTTTCAGTCAGCCCAAATCACCATCTTGAAGTATTGAATTAGCCGATTTTTTTAGTAGTAGCCGAATTTTGTGAAGATTCGATCGAGACAAACCCTCGACCCCTCGGATATTTTCTCTGGAAAACTAATACCTAGCTATAAGCTGTATTTGTAATTCCCACTTAATATCCGTTTTGATCGGGTTTTAGTACATTGGATACTTCACAAAAAGTAACTTTATTTTTGTCAATTAATTTGTAACTATTGATAATCTCAATATTATTTTTAAGACTTATTTTATCAATTTTTCTACAAAAGTATGTTCTTTATATCCACATTTATATAGTAATTTTTGATAAAATTAGTATGAGTTAATATAATTATGAATATAATTAGTTAGTATGATTAGATGATTTTTTATGACTTTATCTAGAATCTAGAAAGTATCCAATAAATGAATATTAGATTTAGATACTTTAAGAGTAATGAAGATTTACTAAAAGTGCTAGTTTTTTGTTGCTGTTTTTTTCTGCTTAAGACTAAAGTAGTATGTAGAGTTACCTAGTTATAAAGTTTTTTAAACGAATAACATAGCTAACTCTAAATGGGTGATTAATAACATCTACACTTATTCGCATTTTTTTGAAAAGTATCTACATCTAAGGATTCAACGATGAATTTACCTAATTTCTTACAAAAGCTCGCTCCCGTTGGGGTAGCAGCTATAGGCGCGATCGCTCTAACTGGCATTTCTACTGCTCCTGTTCAGGCTGTTGGTACTCTCGGCTTCTCTAACGGAGCTACCGATTTCTACGAAGATGTCAAGCCTGGTGAGATTAATGGTGTAAATGATATGTTCACAGTGATCTTCAGCCCTGATGAGAGCCATAATCCTCTTGGCGACAATCTCGGCTCCACTTTAGTTAGTACCGCCAGTGGTCATTTCGTTCCCCCCTTCGCTGCAGCACCTCCTAACAATCTTGTGGAGTTAGTCCCAGTTGAAGCAAACTTTGAATGGGTACCAGGAAGTGGAACTGGTGATACTTTTCAGTATGAACTCCTAAATAATATAACCTTTGACTTCCCTAACGAAGGAGTGACTGTGACTTGGCATGCAGGTAGCTTATTTAACGGTGCATTCAATGACGACAATGGTGTAGGATTTGTTGGGATTGAAGGAAACCCTGATCCTATAGTTACCGGAATATCTAGCACTACTGTCATTGCAGATCAACTAATTTTTGAAGATATTCTGCCTGTAGGTGGTGCTACATATGGTGCATCAGTATCAACGTCAGTACCCGAACCTACTGCTGTCCTCGGATTACTCGCCTTCGGTGGTTTAGGTTTAGGTATGAAGCGCAAGCAAGAAAAAAAATAGTTACCAGTGCCTTCCAAACACCGATAACTGGATATAGTTTGATTTAGCAATTTTAGTGAGGTTAAGATTACTGCCAAGACAATCTTAACCTTACTACTTTAATAATAGCACGAGGATCGACATTAACTAAGATAGACTGGATTATTTAAGCATATTAACTTAAACTTCCAGCAACATTCTTCTCAATCATTGCTTCTAATTTTTTGCGAGTTATACAACGACGTTCAGAGGAATAACTCATTAAATTAACACCATTCATCATCCGTACTGTACTCACACGAACTCGGAAATCATCTGTCAAAAACCAACAACGTTCTTGCCCTTGATTCCTTTCATATTCTGTATCAATTGTCAAGACTCCATCTTTAGCAAAATTATATCTGCCCACCACTGGAATACCTTCGACATACCCACGATTACGCAAGAATTTACCGGTTAAGCCTGTTTGCGAATCAGGAATATCTACTAAAATAGCAGCATAATTTGGATTAGGTTCATCATCATCTAAATTATCTTGCCAATTAAAACTTGCACCACCTGTTGCTAAAGCTGGATTTACATTTTGTTGTTCACAAACTTCCCAAACTTTAGGGTCATCTTTTGTTAAAACTTTGACGATCAAATTAGATTTCCCTGACTCATCTTGAACAGAATCAAAATGATGAACAGTGCGTTGAGAAAACCATATTCCCTCACTTTTGAGAAAAAAATCCATCATTGTCATTGGTGGTGTGAATTTCATTTTTTTTACCTCTCAAGTTTTGTTAATATCTAATATCATGTATCGGTAGCATCGGTATTGTAAAGGTAAGGAAGAAGGAAGAAGGAAGAGGGAAGAAGTGAAGAGAGAACAAGGCTTTAGTTATCTAGAACAGAAGACTTAAAAGTCCAAAAAAACTTAAATTTTTTGTATAGCAATGTGTGCTGGCATATTTAAACATTATTTTTTGTACACCTTTTCTAGAATGCACTTTGAGCTGGGCCTTATAAATACCCGATCGCTAATTGCTATAGATATTCACCCTTGGGTTTACACAAACGATACCAGAGGACATGATATCAGAGATTTTTATTAACTAAAAATCAATAAAAATTCTATATAGCAATTCCCATACTGGTGAGGTACAAAATTTTAGGCTTGAGGGAACAGGGAACAGGGAACAGGGAACAGGGAACAGGGAATAAAAAGACAAAATATAACTGTACCTCACGACCTTGGGAAAGGCTATAGAGAGTTATAAAAGTATAGGATTAATTAAATGTATACTTTACAAAATATATACTTTACAAATAGACTATAAAATAGCAAACTCTCTTCAAATAAAATGCAGTTTCAATCAGCTACAGATATTATCCAAGCTTATCAGCAAGACAAAAATCTGACAGGTAGCAACCTACAAGATATAGATATCAGTCAAATTGAACTATATCAAGTTAATCTAAGTCAAAGCAATTTACAACAGGCCAATCTAAATAATACAATCCTAATTGGAGCTAACTTGAGTGAAGCAAACTTAAGTGGAGCAAATCTTAAAGGTGCTGATTTACGAGGGGCAAATCTTCAGGGAGCGAATTTGACTGGAGCAGATTTAACTGATGCATATCTCAATAGATCTGAATTACAAAAGGCTAATTTTACTAATACTAATTTGACAGGAGCTAAACTACAAGTAGCTTACTATGACAGTGAAACAATTTGGCCGGAAGGATTTGCTTATAAAAAATCAGGAGCAGTTGGGCCAGGAGCTGATTTAAGTGGAGCTTTCTTAAACACAGCTTACCTCCGAGGAGTTGACCTTCAAGGGGCAAATTTGCGGGGTGCTTATCTGAGTGGTACTGACTTGACAGGTGCTAACTTGCAAGGTGCAGCTCTGAGTGGTTCTAATATGAAGGGAGTTTTCTTAGTAGGTGCTAATTTGCGTGATGCTCGACTCAATGGGGTAGAGTTAGAGGGGGCCGATCTGCGTGCTGCCGATCTAACGGGGGCGAGTTTAGATAATATTCCTAGTATTGCTGGAGTTGATTTTACTTTGGTGCAGGGATTGAGTGACTCTACAAGAGCTATGTTATGTGGATATTCTGGCAAAGATTTAGGAACCTGGAATTCTTTTACTCGTAATAATACTAAGAGTAGTTTGTTATCTAATTTAACTGATGTTTAATTTACCGTAAGAAAGAAGGAAGAAGAAAGAAGGAAGAAGGAAAAATCTGGTTTTGTTTGAGTTTTAAACTTTTGATATTTTCTAAACTTACCTTTAACTACCATCTCAAATATTTATCTTTGGAAAAGTAAATTTTTAGTGATTTTGGTAGTAATTTGAATCAAGGAATTTTTAAAGGATATTTCAGACTAATTATTTTCACCAAAATTTTTTCATCAGATTAGTTTCAGGAGCGATCGCTATCTATAGCAATCAGGAATGAGTTGTGA
>NZ_CEZPJD010000344.1:0-8272 GCF_983059655.1 Okeania sp. | reverse complement strand
AAAATGAATTAGCTTCAAATTAAATTATTCCAACCAGTTGCCCTGATTAAAATTCAAGGTTGATCTTAACTGCGACCCTTCACTAGAAAAATTACAGCACTTTTGTCAGGTCGAGCTGCCAGTAATGGTACAATATCAGTAAGGAAGCTAACTAAATTACCAGATATAGCCTACTCAATTAGAATCTCAATATATACTAAACCGATTATTTAATTTCATTTTTCAATTTTTAATTTCCAAGAAAATATAGGCAATTTTAGCATTTCTGGCAGAAAAAACTCTCAATCCATGGAGCTTAAGAAAATGAAACGAGCCTCAAATTAAATTATTTCAACCAGTTACCGTGATTAAAATTAAAAGCTTATCTTAACTGCGACCCTTAAACAGCACTTTTGTCAGGTCGAGCTGCCAGTACTGGTAAAGTCTAAATAGAAAAGCTGACTAAATTACCAGATATTACTCCCTCAATTAGAACCTCAATAGAGACTAAACCTCATAACTTTACTCTCTAAAACAATTTTAGATTTTGTTTGAAAAAAATAGGCAAATTTATAGCATGGAAAGTAGAATTGAAATAGTATTTATATCATCCAAATATTGATAAATACTATGTTTTACCTTTGACTTATAATAAAATCTATGAGTAATTCTGAACAAAAGAGTTGGAACAAAAGAATAAATGTTTTTTTAATAGGTATAGCTATTCCTGTAACTGGTATACTTGTAGGCATTTTCGTTCCAGAAATTAGATGATCTTTAGGAATAGCACAAAATAGTTGTAAAAATAAATATTGCAAAAATCTATTCCAAGAAGGTAAAAGAATTGAATTCAAATATAGACCTATAAAGAAAGACCATATAGAGGTTGGAAAAGTTGAAATTCGTCAAGTCATAGATAGAAGTAAAGCAGATGGAACAACAGAAGTAGAAGGATATGCAACTCTTCTTGAGCATTCATTTCCAGTAGACATAAATCTTGAAGTTCCATTATTATCAAAAGATAATAATTTTCCTAATAAGAAAAATCACGATCCTGTAAACTTCGATATTAAAATCAACAATGAAACAGGTAAATGGAAATTACGTTGGGCTGCCAAAGCAGGTGTTTTAGTAGGCGAGGATGGGACATGTGAAGATGGAAAAGCCACAATATATATGGACCACCCCATAGTAGAAAGAGAATATAAATTAGTATTTCAACTTATTCCATAACAAGACTCTATAAAAATTTTTGAAGCTCAAGAAAATAATAATTGCTACTTCAAATAACCCATAGCAAACCGATCAATACCCTCAATATCCGGAAAAATCTCAACCCCACAATAAGCTCCATTATCTTGCAACATTTCAGCCACCATCTCCCCTTGCCCACTCATCATCTCCACCAACCAAACACCACCAGAAACCAAATATATTGGAGCCGTTTCAATCAAATATCTAATACAGTCCAGCCCATCAGCACCACCATCAAGAGCAAGATGAGGCTCATGCTCCCTGACCTCTACTTGCAAAGTAGAAACCATATCGCTAGGAATATAAGGAGGGTTAGCCACCATTCCACTCACCTTACCCCGCAAATGCTCCAATGGTTCCCACCAAGAACCTTGAAAAAAATTTATCTTGTTCCCTAAACCCAATTTAGTCCCATTCTGTCTAGCAATAGCCAAAGCTTCTGAACTACAATCCACAGCATAGATAGAAGCCTCTGTCAATACTTCTGCCAACCCAAAAGCAATCGCTCCACTGCCAGTTCCCAAGTCCACCCAAATTCCTTCTTGAAGATGGGGAACACTATTAGTAGCTGCTACAACCAGATCGATTAAACACTCAGTTTCTGGCCTTGGTATCAAAACCCCAGAACCCACATCCAAAGAAAAATTCCGCCAATAAGTAACCCCAGTTAAATATTGAAGCGGAACCTTTTCATTTATACGTCTAGACCAAAGATTATTCAACTCAACTAAAGAAAGCCTCATTGAAATATTAGGCCAATCTTTAAAAGACTCCAAACGAAGCGTTAATCGATCTAGTCCAGCAAATTCTTGCAACAACCAATCAACCTCAGTAACATAGATACCTGCCTTTAAACCATCACTCCGAGCACTGCGATACCATTGCCAAAGGTCTAGACCTGAAACTACACAGTCCGAAGAAAAGTCCATTAATCGCGATCGCTTAAAATCTCAAATTTAATTTATTGACATACTCCCGACTTTGTGCATGAGCGACAACGCGGAATTCTTCAACCCGCAAAGGAGTTACAGTTTATACAGAGGTGATGCCCTCCCCCTGTGTTCTTATATTATGACTCGGTAAACAGATATCTAAATTCTATACACAAATTTTTAGGCTGATAGCTGACCGCTGACCGCTGACCGCTTCTTTAATTACCAGATTGTCTTAACTTTTGTACAAACTCCAAAGACTCCCTAGGAGGAATAAAAATAATTTTTTCTAAGAAAGGATCGTTATCATTCTCCAAGGCATTAATCACACCCTCAAGATTCACAACTTCAATTTTCACAGAAGAAAAAACATCAGGTTGTTGAGTCTTAGCTCGCTCCAACATTCCCTGTAAATCTTCTTTATTAAAAAACATAGGAATAACTTGCTGTTCCCCACGTTGAATAGTTAAATATCCATCATCAGGCCCACCTTTAGCTATAAACAAAGGTACTCCAGTAAACTGGTTAACATCCTGACCATTCTGCTCAAGTAAAATCTTAGCAGATTCAACCTGCCTTCTAATTGGAACATAAGCAAACTGTAGCTTTTGCCCATTATTTTGGCTAGATTGGCTCATTTCATAAACTTCACCCAAAGATACAGGCACTACCTTAACCGTAGCTGCCAGATCGGGATTTTCTCCTTTTAATTTTTCTACAAAAGCATCTGCATCACTCTTACTAATAAAAACCCCTGCCACAGAAGAATTTTCATCACCTTCTTTTTTGACAGAAGCTACAAGAGGAGAGCCATTTTGATCTGTGATTGTAAATACAGGAACGGGAGTTAACTTCTGTAGTACTTCTTCTGCAGATAATGCTAGTGCAGACATCTCTTTGAAAGAAGGGCCAATTAAAGTGCTAGCCACTATTCCTAACACTGCACTTAAGCGAACTAATGATTTCATAGGTTCTCCATTTTATTTAAAAAAATATAGCAAAAATAAAAGTTATGAACATCAAGTAACTCATAGTAGAGAGATGAAAAAACTATGTTAATTTGTTCAAAAGCAACCAATAAACATAATTTAATCTTTTTAAGTTTTTATCTATATAATCGACTCAATTATCAAAATATTTATTCCATAATTCATAATAAATCCAGAGCTTTTTACCGTATTAAAAGCATAATTTTGCTATCATTAATTAAATCAAATCATTATTTTTCAGAAGATTTAAGCTATCAAATTAAGTAATAGCTCTATTTAAAACTGCCTTTTAATTATCATAAAAATAATTTAATTTTATGTTTTAATTGCACTGATTATAAAGTCTCTAAGAATTGTTATCTTGGGTCAAAACTAATCTCTGGTTAATTTATCACAATCATGAATTGAGAATCATCGGAGTATGATTTATGGAAAAAAAGTTATAGCTGTAGGTAAGTATAACACAATTTTTTCATTTGCTTAAGCTAAAAATAAATAAAAACATAGTAATTTACACACAGTAAGACATAGTCTTTCTCCTAAAGTAGAGTTAAATTATAAATAATTCAATTCTAGGTTAAGCTATTGACTAAAATTAAAAATTTTGTGCCTTATCCAACAGATTAGAACAGATAGTTATAGATAACTTAGCTCATGAATATTAGCTTAGTGCAGGATGGCGGAAATAACTGACCAGTTAAAAATCCTCAAACAATTACAAGTTAAACTTCATGCATTAAGAAGAAAATTATAGAAGTCAATAGGAGTTAATAATTCAGTAAGTATTTATGCCTAATATTTCACTCCCGATCTAAGGTAAATGAGGGTAATTTATATGGTATAAATACCTAAACAAGCATTGAAGTGCCAAATGTGGGTTGAAATGAAAACCGCTGTAAGCACAACTAGATAACTAAAGCTAACCTTTAGAGGATTAAAAAATACAACAGATTCAATCTCAGCGAGGTATTGCTGTTGTCAAAATATGGCCTGCATCAAAATAGTATCATTTAAATTTCCATACTCTAGGGCGTGTCATCAATTAAAAAATTGACAAAATAGGTATTGTATGATCTAGGTCAGTGGCGATCGCTATGCTAATAAAATGACTGAGGCTACCTGTAGGAATCCCTCCCAGGAAGTTAACCGAACGTTTATCGTATCTAGTAGCGATATAGCTGCTGCTAGGCTCCGCCAACGCTCGATACTGTTTAAGTTTGGCGAAAAAATTTTCGATCAGATGACGTGCTTTGTACAATATTTCATCGTAGTTACGGAGTTCACGCGCGGTTTTTTTTCGGGGGAATTACTACTTCTATTCCTCTGTGAGTTAAAGGCTCAATCTACTCTATCGTGAGCATCATAAGCTTTATCAGGCAAAACTGCTTCAGCTTCTACCATCGGTAGTAAAACATCTGCTCCATCTAAGTCACTGGCTTGGCCTGGAGTTAAAAAAAATTAGTGGGATTACCCAGAGCATCTACTACTCCATGTATTTTTGTACTTAATCCTCCTTTGCTACGGTCAATATTTTCCTGTTGTGCACTACTTTCTTTCGCTCCTGCACTATGCTGATGAGCACGAACAATAGTGGCATCGATCATGGCATATTCATTATCTGCATCCTCAGCTAAAGCATGAAATACTTTTTCCCAAACCCCTGAGTGGCTCCAACGACTAAAACGGGTATGGATAACCCGGAAGTCTCCAAATCTTCCTGGTAAGTCTCTCCAAGGAATTCCTGCTCTATATCTGTATAAAACAGCTTCCACAAAGAGGCGATTGTCTTTTGCTGTCCTTCCTGCGGTCCCTTCGCGCCCTGGTAGTAAATTTTGAATCCGTTCCCATTGATCGTCCCGCAAGCCATAACGTCTGGTCATTGAAAGAGTCCTTTTTTGTTATTCCTATAATTATTCTTCATGACCATACTATACCTCCAATGTCAACATCTTTAATTGATGACACGCCCTAAGAAAGGAGTTTTAAATGTTTGTACCTCATTGAACTAATATATTTTGCTGTAAGTATCGGGATGACAGGATTTGAACCTGCGACATCCT
Source organism: Okeania sp. (assembly GCF_983059655.1). Lineage (NCBI taxonomy): Bacteria > Bacillati > Cyanobacteriota > Cyanophyceae > Oscillatoriales > Microcoleaceae > Okeania > Okeania sp. The sequence goes on along the minus strand of NZ_CEZPJD010000344.1, from coordinate 3,058 downwards.
GCTCCCAAAGCAGGCGCGCTACCAAGCTGCGCTACATCCCGTTTGAACTATAAGGTTATTATAGCTCAATTTTTACAAGTTGTGCAAAAAAATTCAAAAAAATTTTACACTAAACAAATTTATCCATATATTCAAGAAATTTTTAGGAAAAAAAATCCTGATAACTTGAATTTCTAGATTTTAGATTTTACAGGAAAATGGCCCTAGCAAATAATATATATACCAATTGAGTTTTTACACATTCTAAAAATATAGACAATCCTAGACACGCTCTTCATCAAAAAGTAGCCCTAGAAGGGCCAGGCACATACCCCAATTTTTCGGTAATAAATCTAAATTCTAGATTTATTATATTATTATTTGGTTAATCATATTCTGATCGAACCAAAAACAGCTAATCTGGATACCAGAACATTCCTTTAATTCCCTCTGGATCAGGAATAAAACCTAAATTTTGGTAAAAATCAACAACATGAGGGTCAGCAAATAAGGTAATGTTGCTGATGTCCTCACTACGAAGTTTTTTGATAATGTACTTCATCAATGCTTTCCCCAAGCCCTTACCTTGGACATCAGGATGAACAACCACATCCCAAAGAGTAGCATTAAAAGCATGGTCCGATGTTGCTCTGGCAAAGCCAATAAGTCTTCGCTGACTGCCTCGCATCTGCCACATAGAGACCACAAGAAAACTATGTTGAATGGCCTTTCTTACTTTACGTAAAGGGCGACGAGACCAACCAACAGCATTACAGAGTTCTTCAAGTTCATATATATCTATGTCTCGATCTGTACTAAAAAATATACGTCCATTACTTCTATTAGGTGAATGAACAGCTTGAGAAGAAGCATTTCCTTCCCCAATAGTAGTGTATCCCTCATAATCTGGATTTTGAGGGTGAGATGTTGGCTCAGAGCCGGTAAACAAATTTTTCCAAAAACCCATGCAGGCGTGGTTAAGTTAGTAGAAGTTGGATGACATTATTAGATAGTATATATCCCGTTCCCTCTCTTCGATTATGGCTCCGGGTTTAAAATCATCAACACTAGAACTGCTAAGGCGCTTCAACCGAGCGTTTCCACAGTTTTATGAGCAATTTGTCAGTAGTGATATCCAACTGCAAAATTTGAAGTTAGCATATCAACTGTATAGAAGTAAACAAGCTGTAATAGAACTAAAACCAGAAGGCAGTAAAAGTGCCCTGCACTTTACCTACCGAAATCAATCATTTTTGCTCAGTGATATTTTTGGTGTCTTAGCTGCTTATGGACTAACTATTCATAGCCTCAGTCTTTATGGACAAATTTACCCACCGATGTTGGTCTTTATCAAATTAGTAATATCTCGGGGGGGCAAAGCGCTAACAGAGAAAACTTCAGAAAATGTTTGTCGTGCTATTCAAGAATCATTGGCAGGCCGTTTCGAGGTAGAAGAAATGTTAGCTGTAGAGTTTAATCTAGATAGTGGTTTAGAAGAAGTAGCGACAGAATTTTATGTCGATCCTGTATTTCATCTACCAGCACTACTGATTGAAGCAGATAATCAACCAGGTCTATTCTATAAAGTTATGTATGCCATCTGGCAAGAAGATTTGTTAGTAGTTAACGCCAACCTATTAGTTTGGCGTGGGCGAACTCGTCTTATTCTTTATCTTTTGGGGCCAAATGAAAGTTTGATTCCAGAATACTTAGGCCAAAAAATTGCTGAAGGTATGCGACAAAGATTGATGGGAGAAAGATACTAATAATAATTAATAATTAATAATTAATAATTAGTAATTAGTAATTACCTCTCCTTGAAAAGAAGAAGATTGACGCAAAAGGGAACATTTTTTCTTCTCTTGGTCGTCCAATCTTCTTCTCTTTAATAAGAATAAGTAGGGCTTGCTGATTAAATCTCAAAGCATTGACTGATATTGGTTTCAGCTTTTTTTGGTCGAAAAAAGTGCAAGCTTTTCGGTCTAAAGAGCTGCAAAAAGCAAGTATTTCGGGATGATTATGGCAGAACAATTAAGGGACGATTCTTATGACTACTTCTTCCATAATTCCTATTCCTCCTGTTTGCGGAGCATTCCGTAGGAAATTCTGGCTCCTGCCCTTGCTAAAAAACTTTATTCAGCAAACCCTAAGTAGTTCTAAATTATAAATTATTGAACTGTCCACTGCTATACCTTTGTCAATTCAGGATAAGATTAAAGATATGGCAACTATAGATATCAAAGGGGTTCCACACGCCTACGAATTGACAAGCCCCACTAAATACCCCCATGTACTTATTTTTATACATGGCTGGCTCTTAAGCCGTAACTACTGGCAACCTCTAATCCAAAAACTTTCACCAGATTACCAATGTTTATCTTACGACTTACGTGGATTCGGTGATTCTCAAATCCACTCAACCAAAAAAAAATTAGTTTTCAATTACAGTCCCGCAGCTTATGTAGAAGACTTGACAATATTATTACAGAAACTCAATATATCTAGTGCCTGGCTCATTGGCCACTCTTTAGGAGGCACCATTGCCTTGTTAGGAGCAAATCAAATACCCGACATCATCAAAGCAGTGGTCTGTATCAACTCTGGTGGTGGAATTTACATTAAAGAAGAATTTGAACGATTTAGGTTTGCAGGGGCACAAATCATCAAATTTCGTCCTAGTTGGCTATCTCATTTACCTCTGATAGACTTAATGTTTACAAGGACTCAGGTGGCCACACCCATCTCTCGTAAATGGGGACGACAACTATTAGCTGATTTTGTTGGAGCATCTTACGAAGCAGCTCTGGGAACATTATTGGACTCCACTACAGAATCAGAAGTTCATCGCCTGCCACTGCTAGTATCAAAATTGAAGCAACCTGTTTATTTTATTTCTGGAGCAAAAGACCAAGTAATGGCTACTAAATATGTAAAACATTTAGCTAGTTTTCACTGGATGTTTAAAGGCCACGGTGGAAATGTCCTAGAAGTTCCTGAATGTGGTCATCTCGCAATGTTAGAAAAGCCTGATGCTTTGTCTGGCTATATCCAAAGTTTTTTGCAATAATTGAGGGTTGCT
>NZ_CEZPJD010000343.1:0-8296 GCF_983059655.1 Okeania sp. | reverse complement strand
GCAGTAGGTACTCAAATTAAATTTGGCTCTGTCAAAGGTCAAATAAATTCCTAAAAAAACTATCATTGAGCCCAAACAACAAGTAAACTTTAACAAAAAAATCTAAGGAACCAAAAACTATGGCATTACCTGGTGGTGAAATATCAAACCGACCCCTACACTTCATGTGGCTATGTGACTGTTCTGGATCTATGTCAATTAATGGCAAAATTGAAGCGTTGAATACAGCCATTCGTGAATGTCTTCCTGAAATGAAACGGGTAGCTGATGAAAATCCCAATGCTAATGTGTTAGTGCGAGCAGTTAAATTTTCTGATGGCGCTCAATGGCACGTTCCCACTGAAACTCCAGTCGATAGTTTTAATTGGACTGATTTAACTGCGGGAGGTCTCACGGACATGGGCAAAGCTTTGTTGTTGGTTGCAGAACAACTAAAAATGCCTCCAATGACAGACCGCGCTCTACCACCTGTATTGGTGCTTATTAGTGACGGTCAACCTACTGATGACTTTGGTAGCGGACTGAGAGCGTTGATGAATGAACCTTGGGGAAAAAGAGCTGTTCGTATTGCTATTGCTGTCGGTCAAGATGCTGACGAAGATACTCTGCAAAAATTTATCGATCATCCAGAACTGAGACCTTTAAAGGCTAATAATGCTGAGGCTTTGGTCAGATATATTAAATGGGCTTCTACTGCAGTCTTAAAAGCAGCTTCTTCCCCAGCTAGTCAAATTGGAACTCCGGCAACAACTGTAGTTTCAAACCCAACTGCTACTACATCAACTACCGTAGCAACTTCTGTCCCTGCTACTGGAGCTGTTCCAATTCCTGCTGTACCTACGAGTAGTTCGGATGATGATGATATTTGGTAAAGTTTTTCTCTGAAATGGGACTTACAGCGCTTTTCATTTGAGTAGACCACAAAGTAGGGACGTTGCATACAACATCTCTACAGGGTTATCATTTTTTTGATGTGGTTTATTGACCTGAAAACTGCTGTAGAAAAAAGATTTTCGCAGATGTATAAATCAGGACATAATATTAGAATAAAATTAGGAAAAAATTTATGAGTGAAGAAACTGAAAAATTAGATCGAGGTTCACAACCATGGCGCGTGATGCTAGAAACTGTGACAGGAGCAAGTCACTATCGCAAAAATTTGACGAACCAGGATCACGGTAAAGTTGAACAACCTAACGAGAATAGCTTGCCTATTATCTTAGCTATCTCTGACGGCCACGGTAGTGCCAAAAGTTTTCGGAGCGATCGCGGTTCTGAGTTCGCTGTAGAAACTGCCATAGAACTTTTGACAGGTTTAGTAGATCAAGAAAGCGATGGAGAGAATATTCCATTAGTCAAAGAGTATGTTAACCTTCAGCTTCCCCAAAGAATAGTTTCCACATGGAAAAAGAAAGTTGATGACGATCTAGAAAAGGAGGACTTTACTTCAAAAGAATTGGATAAATTAGAAAAAGAAGAGGGAGAAAAAGTACGTCAAAGTCTTGAAGATAATAAAGAAGAGCGTAAATATGTTGTTTATGGTGCGACTCTCTTAGCAGTTTTAGTAACAGAAGATTATAACCTTTATCTTCAACTAGGAGATGGAGATATTCTGACTGTAGATATCTGGGGAAAAACAACTAGACCTATTGATAAAGATGAAAATCTGATAGCTAATGAAACCTATTCTTTGTGTATGAAGGATGCCTGGAAATACATAGACAACCATTTTGTTCGTTACACGCAAGAAAGTAAACGGCCAATGATTATAGTTTCTACAGATGGTTATGCCAACTCTTTTAATAGTGAAGATAAATTCATCAAAATTGGTAAAGATTACTTAGATATGATTCGGCAGCAAACTTTTGATGAAGTTGCAAAAAAGCTAAAAGGTTTTTTGGAGCAGACATCTCAAGGAGGGAGTGGAGATGATATTACCTTTGGGTTGATTAAACAAATTGATATTCAAGACACAGGTGATGGTATTAAAATTGTACGACAAGAGCAGAAAGAATATAAGGAAAAAATTCAGCAATTCGAAGAGCAATTAAAAGACCAGGTTAAAAAAGATGATCTGGAACAGTTTACTGATGTTTTAAATCAAATCATCGAAACCTACTCAAATCAAATAGAAACAGTTTTAAGGGATTATAGTAATTTATTACAAGATTGGCAAAAAAGTTTTATAGAACTATCAGAATCCCAATCTAAGAAGTTAGAATATATTGAAAAATGCGTGGAAAAATTAACAGAACAAAATTCAAAAGACTTAAATTCTCCTAAGAAGAAAAAAGTCACAGAAGTAAAAGTTACTCTAAGCGAAATAAAAAAAAAAGTAGATTTTTTGAAAACAGGATTAATTGCGACTATTTTTTTAGTTAATATTAGTATGTTGACAAATATTGCTACTGCTATCTGGTTACTTCCACCAAAAAGCTCTAGTTCTAATAATCCAGAACTAAAACCTTCAACAACCTCAACTCCTAAACTTTCACCAAGCCCACAAATAACACCTTCAACTAACCCAAAACCATCGCCTTCCTAATAAAAAAATAACAAGTAGCCAAAAAAATTTGCTTTTCAATTAATACGAGAAAAGCTGAAAAAGGCATTCTTTGAAAATATTAACCCAAATTATCAGCAGAAAAATAATGAATCAACTACAAGATGGACAAAACATTGCCACCGAAATTTCTGGTGCAAACTGTATAATTGAAAAACGCCTTGCGGAAGGCGGACAAGGAGAAGTTTACCAAGTTAATGTCAATGGGAAATCAATGGCTCTCAAATGGTATTTTCCCCATATTGTAGAACAAGACCCCCGTCAAAAAGATCGCTTACAAAAAGCTATTGAAATGCGTGCCCCTAACGACCGATTTCTTTGGCCAATAGATTTAGCACTAACTCCCGAACAACCCTCATCCTATGGTTATATAATGGCTCTACGGGAACCACGTTTTAAAAGTCTAAACGATTTAGTCAAACGTAAGATTGACCCTAGTTTTCGTGCTTTAGTGACAGCAGGATTTGAATTAGCTGATAGTTATTATCAACTTCATGCCAAAGGATTATGCTATCGAGATATTTCTTTTGGCAATGCTTTTTTTGACCCCGATACTGGAGAAGTACGCATTTGTGACAATGATAATGTAGACGTGAACAAAATGCCTGGAAGTGTTGCCGGAACCCCACGTTTTATGGCACCAGAAATAGTCAAAGGTGAAGCACACCCTAGTACACAAACTGACTTATTTTCCTTAACAGTTTTGCTATTTTATATTCTCTTCAACCATCATCCTTTAGAAGGAGCAAAAGAACAAGCTATTCATTGCTTTGACTTGCCAGCAATGACAAAAATTTATGGTACAGAGGCACTTTTTATATTTGACCCCGACGATCATTCCAACCGTCCTGTTCCTGGGGTACAAGATAATCCTCTTGTTTTTTGGGATATTTATCCTCAATCATTGCGAGACTTATTTACCAGAGCTTTTACCGATGGAATTAAAGACCCTGAAAATGGTCGAGTACAGGAAAATGAGTGGCGTAAAACTATGCTGAATTTGCGAGATTCCATCATTTACTGTCCTCATTGTGGGGAACAAAATTTTTATGATATAAATGCTCTGAAAAAACAAGGAAAACTCAATCCCTGTTGGAATTGTCAAAAAGAAATAGTTACACCACCTCGTATCCGTATTGGTAAAAAAATTGTCATGCTAAATCACGATACTAAGTTATTTCCTCATCATGTAGACGATGGGAAAAAATATGATTTTTCAGAACCAGTAGCAGGGGTAGTTAGAAATCCTAAAAATCCCAACCTTTGGGGACTGAAAAATCTATCCACTGCAAAATGGGTGGTGACAACAGCTGATAATAATATGAAAGATGTTGAACCTGGACGTAGTGTTACTATGGCAGTGGGAACTAAAATTAACTTCGGAACTGAAAAAGGAGAAATTCGAGTTTGAAGTAGCACTCAGCAATCAGCAATCAGCAATCAGCTTTTCAATGTGTATAATGGGGGATACTCAAGAGAAGCCGCTCTGCGTCTACAAACCCCTATAAAAGGCGAACAACGGGCTTTTTCAAAAAATATAGTGGGGAACTTAAACCCTTGAATCTTCAGCTGACAGCTAAATGCTGATAGCTGATAGCTAGTTAAATTTCCTTTCAAAATTTTTGACACAGAAAACATTAAACAACATTAGGAGACACAACTTATGTGCGCACTTCCTGGAGGAACATTAGCAACTCGTCCTTTACATTTTATTTGGATTTGTGATGCCTCTGGTTCAATGTCTTTGGATAGAAAAATCCAATCTCTGAATAATGCTATCCGCAAAACACTACCTCAGATGAGACAGGTTGCAGATGAAAATCCGAATGCTACTGTACTGATCAGAACATTACGTTTTTCTAGTGGTGCAACGTGGGTTCAAAATGCCCCTGTACCACTAGAAAATTTTCAATGGACTGACTTGACTGCTGATGAAGTACCTCAAACAGCAGCTTTTTCTGCTGAATTTAAAAGACGTTTGGATCGGGAGGGGGCAAAATCCGGAGACGTTCAATTTTCTCTAATGTGGAACAATTACAACGATCTCGATCTTCATGCTATTTGTCCCTGCGGTACAGAAATTTACTATCACGAGAAAAAATGTCCTGTATGTCAAGGTGAATTAGATGTTGATATGAATGTAACTCCTACATCAGAAGAACCTGTAGAAAATATTTATTGGCCACCAGGAGGCTCGCCAATGGGACATTATAAAGTTTTTGTCAATCATTATAAAAATCATGGTCGTTCAGGTTGTAGCGATCCCACATCATTCAAAGTGGCAGTTTCAGTAGGAGGAGTAGTTCAAGAGTTTACTGGCAATATAAATGAAAAGAAAAAGAAACTTATTTATGAATTTGATTTAGATGAAACTCTAGCAACTGTAGGAGGAGGAAATACTGATATGGGAACGGCTTTAGAAATGCTTGCCGAACAGTTAAAGACTCCTCCTATGAGCGATCGCGCCTTGCCTCCTGTCCTAGTGTTGCTTTCTGATGGTCAACCAACTGATGATTTTGAGAAAGGTTTAAGAGCATTAATGGCACAACCCTGGGCTAAGAAAGCAGTTCGTATTGCCATTGCTATCGGTCAAGATGCAGATGAAGATGTACTGCAAAAATTCATAGCACATCCAGAATTCAAGCCTTTAAAAGCGAGTAATCCTGAATCACTGCTTACATACATTAAATGGGCTTCTACTGCTGTTTTAAAAGCTGCTTCATCACCTGCTGGACAAGTAGCTGGTGCATCAGGCAACGTTCCTATTACTCCGCCTCCCACAGTTCAAATACCTTCTACAGATGAAGTTTGGTGAAGTTTGTAGATTTTGGAGAATGAAAAAAATCGGGGGAGATGACAGTATATGGTAAAATGGATGAATGTCTAATTGCTCCGAACCCGTTATGGCCTAAATAGGTTAACCTATTTAGGTGCTATAGAAGATTGAGTTGCTACCGGTAATGCCAAAGTATTGAAAGCCAGAGACAATCATCGCTCTAACTCCTTCGGTGTAGAGCGCTGCTGGTGTCTAAGTTCCTGCTCTCTATCAGCAAGCCATTCATCTAGTGCTTGTCTAATCTCGTTGAAATCTGCATGAGAAAGGGTAGAGCTGTTGTCCTGCCATCGTTCCCCATCCCATTCTGCATCCATAATAATTTTCTGAGTTTTGTTTTCCCGTACAGTGAGACGTTGTTGTTCGCTATCCCAAGCGATCGTGCGACGTTTACCTTTCAGTTCTGATTTTTGTACATAATGCAGAAGCTCAACAAAGTCAGGAGCTAGAGCATCCACCCATTGCTGTTGTTGGTTTTGCTCTATCAACGGTTGAATCTCTTCTGGTTGTTGGGTCGGTTCGGGTGCAGCTTCTGTCTGTGGTGTTTGACTTAATGCGCTCGACTCTATCAAGGGTTGAGTTGCTTCAGGTGTGGTAATTTGGGACGCTACTTCAGTAGAGTGTTGTTGAGCTTTATCCTCTTTTGGTGCTGTTTTTGAGTAAAATTCAGCTTCAGCCCTAGACCTACCAAGAGCTTCATTATAACTGAAGATTTCTTCAAAAGCATTTAAAGCTGCTTCTAATTTTGCAGCTTCAATAGAGTCAGTATCTGCATTGGGAGTATTTGGAACAGCTCCAGTATGAGAAATTTCCACAGTTTCCTGTTGTGGGCTGGTTTCTACTATTTCGGTTGACCAGGATGTTTCAGGTAATGTTTCATCAAAAATAGATTCAGATAGCTCTTTTTCCTGGCGTGGAGGTTGTGCTGCAAAACTATATCTCTGTAGCTCTACTGCATCTGTTTCAGCATCATAGCTAACTCCGCGTTTCTGCAAACCGCCCCATCCATAAGCTTTTCCTAATTCGCTGCCTTTAAATTTCAGGCCGTCCAACTCAAAGGAAAAACCATTCATCCTACCAGTTGAAGCCACATTAGCTCTGACGATAACTCCTTTCTCCTCTAACCTTTGAGCAAATTGAGGAGCTGTAGGCCCGTCTATAATTGCGGTGTCTATCAAATATTGCAGCCGTTCCCGTGGCAAAACATAATCCCCATACTCAACCTCAGATTGGATTGAAAGTGACTTTGCTTGGATAACTACATCTATCTCGTGCTGTTGCTTCTGTTCAGCTTCTAGGTCGTCTGGTTTCTTTAGATTTGGCTCTACTCCGGACTTCTCTATATATATAGATGTAGATTTTTCCTGCTCGACTGTGGTAGGGGGTGATTTTTCGGGGTCTTCTTCTTTACGATCGGCAACAGGTGAGCGATATTTTTTCAGCTCGGCTGCGTCTTTATCTGGGTTGTAGGTTAGTCCACGTTTTTTCAACCCTCCACACCCATAAGCTTTTCCTAAACTACTGCCTTTGAAATAGATGCCGTCTAACTCAAAGGAAAATCCGCTTAATCCATCGGTAGATGCAGGGTAAACGCGGACTTCCACTCCTTCATTCTCCAAGCGTTTAACAAATTGAGGAGCTGTTGGTTTATCGGCGATCGCTTTATCTATTAATTCCTGTAGCTGTATTCGTGGCGGTGTGACTCCTGTCCTTTCTGCTTTTTGGCGCTCTCGATAAGTCTCCCTCGCACTTTCTCTCTTGCTATATCCGGGCGTTTGGGTTAGGTTATACTCCTTTTCTAGTTCTTGAGTCGCAGCGATCGCTTTGAATACATCATTTTTACCAGTCCAGACGGGTCCTGTCATTGGTATTCGACTGGCTACTACATGAACATGGTCGAATTCTGTATCATTGTGTCGGACTATTGTGTAGGGGGTGTGTTCGCTGAATTCCATTTTCTTCATGAAGTATTCTACAACTGACTCCCAGTCTGCATCTGACAATTGTTCGCCTGGTGGTAAAGTCAAGGAGCAATGCCAGGATGGTTTTTCAATGTGCGGTCTCAAGCGTAGCACTGTGTTAAATTCTCTGATTAACCCTTGGGCGTTGTCGCTGGCTAGCGTGCCTCCTATCCAGTCGGCTCTTTCTGACTTGTTTTTGTCTCCTGGACTAAAGATATAGTTGATAATATCTCTAAAATTCTTTCCTTTGGTGATTTTAGCTTTCATCACTAATTAACCTTGCTCTTAACTCTTCTACAAGTTCCCTAATTTCTTCTAACATTCCTGGTGGGTAGCTAGTTGCGATGCCTTGATTTATTGCTTTTTGATACTGGTTGAGGTTTGCAGATAATTTTGATAGCTTTAACCACGCTTCCCTATTTAGCTCTGGTACACGAGCTGGTAATTTATACACGTCTCCAAGGATAACAGACCTTATATAGACTCCTCCTTCTAGTCCCGTTTCTTTGCACAACTGCTCGAAAATTGCAAATTCTTCGTCACTTAATCTCGATGAAATGCTTTTTGTTCGCTTCTGGTCGGGTTTGATTTTTTTTCCTCTGAAACTGAGAGGTGGTTTATCGGGCATTTTGTACTACGAATATAATTCAAGAGAACTACGAAAGTTGTCGTACTTATATTACAAATGCTACAGCTAAATCATAAATTTTCTCAACAATAGCAACCACCCGAACTTGTGAGCGGTGGCTGGCGATAGCCAGGGTTACCTAAGAGGGCACCACTTAGTATACCTTGCATCTGCGCGACAATCTTATATACTAACAGACCATTCCTGTACTGTCAAGCTCTCGCCGGGGTATTTTTGCTGCTGTGATGCTTATACCCTCTCCGGCTTCTCTACTTTTTCTTTACTCTACTATACATCAATATACACTATTT
>NZ_CEZPJD010000342.1:0-8297 GCF_983059655.1 Okeania sp. | reverse complement strand
CCTTTCTTCTCTCACTCTATTTGTATACTACATTTTGAAGTGCGGAATGTGGGTTAAATAGGACTTGCTGATTAAATATCAAAGAATTGACAAACAAAGACTTTAGCCTTTTTGGAGTCGAAAAGAGTGCCTGAGAATCAGCTCTTCATGCTCAAAAAGGAGTGCATTTTAGGGTCATGGTTGGGCAGAAAAATTATTCTTACAATTCTTACTCCTACCTCATTCCCCTAACTCCTGTATCCTGTATCCTGTCTCCTATCCCCTACTAAAAGACTTTTTCAGCAAACCCTAATTATACCCAATCCGGTTTTCAAAAGTCCGTTTTTTAAATTCTTCTCTAACTCTTCTACCTTACTGCCCTATACATTCATAATAACGGTTCTTTCTAAACTGGATTAAGTATTATTTATAACTGTTCATACAGACATGAAATTATTCGCTATTACTCTAGGAAATACAAATTTAAGTATTGGGTTTTGTAGAATGTCAAACTAACCCAAATATATTGCCAATAAACCACCCATAAAATAGGAAAAATATTAATCCTTCCCAACGAGTTACTTGTTTATCTTGAGTGACAAAAAAGAACATAATCGTTCCTGCTAATAAAACCAATAACCCACCACCAATAAGATCTTCAGGAATTACTAAATTCCCGATTAATCGTGGTATTCCTACTACCATTAATGAGTTGAAAATGTTAGAACCTAAAACATTTCCCACAGCAATTTCTGGGTTACCTTTTTTAGCAGCAGAAATAGTAACTATTAACTCTGGCAATGAGGTACCAAGGGCGACTGCACTTAAAGCAATTAACTCCTTAGCAATGTTGAGTATATCAGAAATTTTAGTAACTGATTCAATTGTATAAGTTGCCCCCAAAAATACAAATAATGAACTAACAACCACAATGGCTATTTGTTTGAGTGGTAAACTTTTCTTTGAGTTTGTATTTCCATCTTTTTCTAACTTTTGTTCTTCCTTAGCACTACTAATAGAGTATAAAACATAGATAACATATCCCAAAATACAAATAATACCTTCATTTTTAGAAAAATTATTATCTACAACTGTTAAACATAATAAAAAGGTTGAACCAACAAATAGTGGTAGATCTACATTAATTAGTTCATATTGTATTCTTAAAGGGCTACTAATTAATGATGCTACACCAATAATCAAGAAAATATTAGCAATGTTTGAACCGATAACATTACCAAAAACAATTTCAGAGGAATTTTGGTATACAGCGATAATAGATGATACTAACTCTGGTAGAGATGTTCCTACTGATACTATAGTTACACCAACTAAAAAAGGAGAAATTCCTAAAGATATACCTATTTTTTCTGCTGCATCTGTAAAGAAGTCAGAAGCTTTAATCAGAGTGGATAAGCTCACTATAAACACTATTGACCAGATAATTAAGTCTTGCATTAGTTTATTCTTTCCATTTACATATATTTGTCGCCAATCCAAATTGAAATTTTAGTGAGTATAGTAGTTTAACTTAAAAATGAGACGTTTTTTCGTCTGAAACTCCGTCATAGCAATAAAGCTTTGTCTCAATCTAAAGTTAAATGACTATATGTTTGTAAGCATTTCCTGTAGAATACTGCGCAAACAGCCGTCAGCTATCAGTTTCATTCCCTTGAATTGTATGAATTAAAAACTCAAAAAAAGTCTTTCTTGTGCTTATATTTATAGGTAAAAATATAGTATAGCAATGAGCGCTCAGATATTTACAATATCCAGTTCAAAGTGCAGTCTAGAAAAGGTGTACAAAAGATAATGTGTAAATATGTCAGCGCACGTTACTATACAAGTTAAACTAATTTTTATTTCATTCATTAAGGGAATATCAGAAAATAAATTATCCCAATTTTTGTACTCTATAGTTAACCAACTTTTATCTACTACCTTAACTTTTTCAATTTCTTCCCTACTCCCTGCTCCTTTTCTTTCATAACTAATTGGGATAATTTTTTATTTGGAAGTCCCTAAAAAGCTGATAGCTGACCGCTAATAGCTGAATGCTTACGTATATTTAATATAGAAGTTGACATATCTTCCACAATCAAATGCTTTAACAGTTTGATAGTTGACTGCTGCTAAAAATTTCCTAAAATCCTTGATATTATTTTTGGCAATTTCAACTAACATATCCGGTCGATAGCTAGATATCAAATTTTTTGCTCCTTCCAAGACATCTATCTCTTTACCTTGTACATCCATTTTAATGAAGTCTACTTTTTCAGTAATTATCTCATCTAAAGGAACAACTACTAATTCTTGACCATTGATAATGTTATCGTCAATTTCTGTCAAACATAAATCTTTAGCTGGATGTTCTTTTATGAAAGATTTACAACTATTTTTACCAAGAGCATAGCCTAATTTAGATAAGTCAATATTACTAACTTGATTAATTGAAATATGTCTCTTTAAAGCTGCAATAACTTCTGGATGAAACTCTATGGGGATAACTTTTGCTGCCTGGATAATTTTACTAAAGTATACTAAATGATTTCCTGTATTTGCTCCAACATCAACAATAACTGGAGCTGTTGATTTGAGATTTTGTCTAATAAATTCTAGCTCGGCTAATTCATAAAAACTTCCACCTACATTAGCAATTTCTACCGCTAGATTTTTTCCTGTTATTTCAAATCTTATGGGGGTGTTTTGATAATTGAATGAAACTAGATTGTCTCCTTTGAGTAACTTATCAACTAAAGTTAACCAAATTTTTGCTGCTTGATAATTAGGATTAATTTCTAGGGCTTTGTTAAATTCTGATTTAGCTTCTAAAAGTTTATTTTGCCTAATTAGTAAATTACCGATCGCTTGATGAGCTTGAAAACTTTTGGGTGATATTTCTAAGGCGCTATGAAAGTAGTTTAGTGCTTCATCAAATTTGCCTTGTTGAACTAGACTATTACCAATATTGCCATAAAATTCTAGGGCAGAATCTGGTTTTAGTTCTGCTAATTTTTTCCAATAGATAATAGCTTCGTCTAATTGATTTAGCTCTTGTGTAATTTTGGCTAAAAGATAAAGTAGAGATATATTGTTTGCTTCTAGGGACAAAGCATATTTATAGAATTGACTTGCTTCATCTAGTTTACCCTGGTTTTGCTCTATTAAACCTAAGTTAATTAGGGTTGGTACATGATTACTATCAGACTTGAGTATGTCAATATATACTGACTCTGCTTCTTTTAATTTTCCTTGTTTTTGTAGATTTATAGCTTTTTGGAAATCTTGATTTATGTCTGCCATTGTTAGTTTTTTTGATGATTTTTTTAAATTTTAAACAGAAATTACTGTTGTTGAAGCTAATCAAAATATTAGTATAGCAATATGATTTAAGTTGTGAGATATTGAATAATTCTAGTGAACAGGGAACATCAATTTTGGGAACAGAGAAGAAGAAAAAATGAATATATATTAATAAAATAAATGCTATATTGTATACTTCTAAGGAACATCTCAATTCTCACATCTGATTCCTGATTGCTATATGTCTTTATAATTTATAGGCTGCTATACCATTTTTATCAATGTTTGCTACGAATACTTAAAGTATTTTAGTAGTCATTTAGAGGTAGGGGAGCCGTAAGATTAGCGATGTAGTCGATAGGACGACGTACAGCGACTAGTAGTTAGGATAAATCAAATCTATTCTTTTAGTTAGTTAGTTAAAATAGATTAATAACTGATCGCTATAGCTTTGCTGTATTCACAGCATTATTTTTTTCAAATAGGTATTACACATTTGAGTTGAATTTGTGAATATAAATATGGGTATGGTTATTAACTTCAAGTATATTCCTAATAGTTTAAATATTTTTACTTGTTTCCTAATAATATTGCCAAAATTAAGGAATATAAGTCTCTTAAATTAATATTGATGATTCGTTTTTATTTATATAGCAACCCTACTAAGTTACTTTGAGAAAATTTAGGCATTTACAATAAATTAGAGAAAAATTTTGAAACCTTTAACCTATTTGCTGCTCCCTTTTTCTCAAATATTTTTTATATAGCAAATATTGAGTTAGTGTTTGGCTTATAGAAGCCATTTGGAATATTAGCTAATGTTGGGTTTTTAGGCCAAGAAGTGAGGATATTGATATTTAATTACTATAGATAGATAGATATCTCCAACAATCAAAAATTATGCTCTTTTATTGCACTGTTATTCATCAATTCTTTCCCCCTACTCCCTCCTCCCTATGGGTGGAGGAGATGCTTAATAGATCCGTTTAGGGGTTCCATACTGATGATAAGCTTTATACAAGGAAATATTTTTGTCCCTGTTGCCCACCTTGCAATCCAAACTAAGATTGTTATCTTACCCAAAAATTACACAAATATTCGTGTGTATATCTAATAAAAAAACTTGGTATATTGTACAACTATTGGTCGAATATGTAAATAATTAATAAATTTTTTCCAATTGACGAAAATCACGTTCTACTTCAGACCAAAGGGTGCGGTTGTGAGGATCTGTTTTGAGTGCTTTCTTTAAATAGTTTCTAGCTTTATCCAGTTGTCCTTCTCCAATAAGGTGACGTGCCCAACGTTGATAGGCAATCGCTTGCCATTGTCGTACTTCCCAATCTTGAGGCATTCTTTGAGCCAAACCTTCTACTAGGGCGATCGCCCGAGGATATCTTTTATATTTTAATAATTGCTGTAAATGTAAATAATAATTTTGCTTAAGTTGTTTTTCTGGTTCTGATAAGTGGGATTGATTTTTATGTTGATTCTGCTTACGAGTTACTTTAACTTTTGTTGACTTTGAGGGTGAAGTTTGTGGAGATTTAGTTTCTGGTGTTGAATTATTTTTTGTTGATTTGACAGTAGAATTGTATAGTAATTCTGTTTGAGAAGGAGCAATTTTAAGCAATATTTTGTAAGCTTCTGTAACTGCAATAAATTTATCTTTAGCCTGCTGATCGGGGTTAACATCTGGATGATATAGTCGTGCTAGTCGTCGATAAGAAGCCTTAACTTCTCCTAAACTAGCTCCTATATTTAATCCTAATTGTCGATAATACTCTGCTATATCCATATTTTTTTTACAGATAATTAAAGTCGGGTGAATATTAAGTAGTTGTGTAAAATAAATTAAACATTAACTTGGATAATTATCAATAATTTAGACAATTTTTTTCAATCTATTTTGCTTGCCTACTTAAATTCACCCTACTACTAACTTTTAGTTTTGACGCTCATCAATTACTTGGTCAATTAGACCATACTCTTTAGCTTCTTCAGCAGACATAAAATAGTCTCGATCGGTATCTTTTTCTATCTTTTCTAAAGATTGACCCGTGCATTCTACGAGCATATTGTTTAACTGCGTTCTAACACGCAAAATTTCCTTAGCTTCTATTTCAATATCTGTTGCTTGACCACGAGTACCACCCATTGGTTGGTGAATCATAATTCTAGAGTTGGGCAAAGCTAATCTTTTACCCTTCGTACCAGCAGCTAATAGAAAAGAACCCATAGAAGCAGCTAAACCCAAACAGATAGTAATTACATCTGCTTTTATATACTGCATAGTATCGTATATGGCCAAACCTGCAGTTACAGAACCACCAGGAGAGTTAATATAAAGATAAATGGGCTTATTTGGGTCATCAGAATCTAGATACAACATATAGGCTACAATTCTATTAGCTAGCCCATCTGTAACTTCTTGACCGAGAAAGATAATTCTTTCCTGACCGAGACGGGTGTAAATATCTATCCATCTCTCATACTGACTGCCAGGAAGACGATAAGGAACGCTAGGAACACCTATAGGCATAATATTTTTGACCTTTGATTTTATTGAGAACTTAGACAGTGGCAGGTAGTGGTTTTGGTAGTTCTTTTCTACTTGCTAAAACTTGGTCTATTAGACCATATTCTTTGGCTATTTCGGGGGTCATATAGAGCATTCTATCTGTATCTTTAGCAATCTTTTCTACTGATTGACCCGTATTTCTAGAAAGAATATTTAAAAAAGTTGTCTTATTAGCTAAAACCTCTTTTGCCCTAATTGAAATATCTGTTGCTTGACCCCTAGCTCCTGTTTTAGCTTGATTAAGAACTATGGTAGCATGAGGTAAACTTGCCCTATATCCTTTTGTACCTGCCGACAAAATCATTGCTGCTGTACCCATCGCTTGACCAATACATATTGTATGAATTGGTGGTTTAACGTAACTCATGGTGTCACAAATAGCAAATGCTTCTGTTTCAAAACCAATTGCGTCTCCTGTATACCAAGAAGTACCAGTAGAATTGATATAAAAATAAATTGGTTTTTCTGGATTATCAAATTGTAGATAAAGTAGTTGAGCAATAATTAATTGGGTAACATCAATACCTACATTTCTTTTTACTTCATCTGATGAAAATAGTGGTAACCCTAAATAAACGATTCGTTCTTTTAACATTAAAGATTCTAAATCAGGGGGCGGTGTACGAAAAGATGTGTCTCCGTAGTAACTCCCTGCTTGAACTGCTTTTATTTGTGAGTTCATTAGATAATTCCTAGCAATGATTGTACTATCTTTAGATTATGTTAGCGTGCTGTAGAGTTATTGTAGCGGGTATAATTGATATTAGTCATGTTCTTAAATTCAGTTATGATATTCTGAAATATTACTACCAAAAACAAGTTTTTTTGTCTAGGTGTGGATTCTACCATAATTATTTGGCAAAAATGGCGTACTTACCATTAATTATATTAGTTGATTAATATAGTTAGCAGAGATTGGGTTTCTTGTCTAGATGTAGATTTGATCGTCATTAACTTTTGAAGAAGCCTAATTTCTATGTATTCAGATCGAAATTTTTCCCTATATTTGTGGAGATATTCTTAAATAAGTAGTAGTAAAATTTCTTGTATATATATGAAAGTTAATCTACATTCAGTTCTTAACGATACCAATATTGATGCAACTAAATCTTCATCTCAACGCCAACTGGCCATATCTATTTCAGCTCTAGCTGATGAGTTAGAAAGAACTGTACCACTAAACCTATGTTTGATTTTAGACCATAGTGGTTCTATGGAAGGAAGGCCACTGGAAACTGTCAAACAAGCAGCAGGACAACTTGTAGATAAATTGAAAGAGGGAGATCGCCTTTCGGTTGTGGCTTTTGACCATAGAGCTAAAGTGATTGTTTCTAATCAAATTATTAATGACCCTGCTAGCATTAAGCGTGAGATTAACAGATTGAGACCCTCTGGCGGCACAGCTATTGATGAGGGTTTGAAGTTAGGAATAGAAGAGTTAGATAAAGGCCAAAAAGATTCTATTTCCCAGGCTTTCGTATTAACTGATGGGGAAAATGAACATGGGGATAATGAGCGTTGCCTTAAGTTGGCAAAGTTGGCCACTGATTATAGTATGACTCTAAATTCCCTGGGATTTGGTGATGATTGGAATCAAGATGTTCTGGAAAAAATAGCTGATGCAGGTGGGGGGACTCTGGCTTATATTCAACGCCCGGAACAGGCAATAGAAGAATTTGGAAGACTGTTTAACAGGATTCAGTCTGTAGGACTTACTAATTCTTATTTACGATTATCTTTGATGCCAAGAGTTAGATTAGCAGAACTTAAACCTATTGCACAAGTAGCACCAGATACTATTGAATTGCCCGTACAAAAAGAGAACGACCGCTTTATGGTCAGACTGGGAGATTTAATGAAAGATGTAGAAAGAGTAGTTCTAGTTAATCTTTATATTGGGCAATTACCTGAAGGAAAACAGGCGATCGCTCAATTACAAATTCGTTATGATGACCCTGCTCAAAGTAAGGAAGATTTACTTTCTGAACCTATATTAGTTGAAGCTAATGTTACACAAAAATATCAGCCTCAAATTAATTCTGAAGTACAAAATCATATTTTAGCTCTAGCAAAATATAGGCAAACTCAAATAGCTGAAACAAAATTGCAGCAAGGCGATCGTTCGGGTGCTGCTACGATGTTACAAACGGCTGCTAAAACAGCATTACAAATGGGAGATACAGGGGCAGCAACTGTTTTACAAACCAGTGCTACTCGTTTACAAGATGGAGAAGAACTTTCTGAAGCAGATAGGAAAAAAACTAGAATTGTTTCTAAAACAATTTTAAAGTAATTTAAATTAAAGGATACTTTTTTATTAGTTTAGCCAGGTTATTTTTTCCTGGCTAATACTTTAATATCATGTCCGGTTGAACAATTATAAATAAATGACGAAGGAGTCAGGATTTAGGAGTTAGGAGTTAGGAGTTAGGAG
>NZ_CEZPJD010000341.1:0-8327 GCF_983059655.1 Okeania sp. | reverse complement strand
TGACTCCTACTGATTATGACTAATTTAAAGAAGTGGAAATTATTACAATCTCGGTTCGTAATTAATAATAAATGGTGTCTGGTCAGACAGGATAAAGTAGAGTTATCAAATGGTACGATCATAGATGATTTTTTTATTAATGTTCGACCAGATATTGCACTTGTTTTTCCTGTAACTCCTCAACAAGAAATTGTATTTGTGCGTCAATATAGACATGGAGTAAAAGAAGTTTTATTAGAGCTACCTGCAGGTGCTTTTAACCCAGCAGAAGAAACAGGCGAGGTTGCTGCTACTAGGGAACTTACTGAAGAAACTGGATATATTGCCAATAAATTAATTAAATTAGCAACTCTATATGATAATCCGGTTAAGGATACAAATTCTATTCACTTATTTATAGCAGAAAATGTTATTCAATCTCAGCAACAAAAACTTGATATTACAGAAGAAATTGAAGTAGTGCTAATACCTGTCGATGAAGTTATTAATAGAATATTGATAGGAGAAATAAGTGTTTCTGGAACTGTAGCAGCAACATTTTTAGGATTAGAATATTTGCATAAGTCTAAATGTTGATTTTTAACTGTCGATTAATCAGTTAAATTATTAAGTATCTATTAGAAATCTCCAATAATAAAAAATAAAATAAATTATCCCGTGGAAATTATCAATTCTTTACCGAAAAATCGTGGTCTAAAGCCTCCCCTTTTAAGGGGATAAAAAAAATAATTCCGTACTTCAAGCCTCTTGCTTTCCTACGGAATGCTTCGCAAACAGCTAGAGGTACTGATAAACTGATAACTGATAACTGATAACTGAAATGACCGCATAATTAAGGTTTAAAGCATCTCCTTTCAAGGTAAAACAAGGAAAAATTGTCCTTTTATTTAATCCTCTTCCTTTGAGGGAGAAGTAATTATCAATTATTGAACTCTACTCTCTATTTTCCGGAAGTATCTATTGACTGATAGTCAGAACAATCTTTACATAGACCCAGAGGGTTAACAGCACAACGAATTAGAGGAGACCTAGCATTGAACTTACAACTTAAGTCTCCTATGATATATCCTACTCCTTCAATATATTGTTGTTCTGGTTGATTAGATATAGTTGGTATTCCTGTATAGTTTACTGCCAATCTAATAGATATAAGTCTTTCTCTAGTTCGTGCTTTGAACTTGTGCAGTATCCATAAAGAAACTATCCAAGGAGTTATGCCTATCAAAAAAATTAGTAAAATTTCAAACACATTTATTCTAATTAAATTGCTATTTAATAATTACTCTATCATAACAAATAATATCAATGAAAATTATTTATCCTTTGAAGAAATAAATTGAGATTATCGGTTAATCAAAACCTTGATATTTGTTAGATTTGAAGATGGAGAAGTTTTTTTAAAAAAGAATGTTTTTGGCAGATCACTTCCTGCTTTAACCACAGGTTCTAGAGAAGTAAAAGGCAATTTAATATGAGATAAATCTATCCCATAAAATATATGTAAAGATAAAGTAATAGCAACTGCTAACCAAAATTTTTCCCACACCTTAAACCCTCCTTTAATTTTAATTAAAATATAGAACAATTAGTTTGGAGGCTATAGCAATATATAGATATTACACAACAAATTTACTAACTGTCTGTGACTTGAAAGTAGGCAAAATCGTGAGTTTAATCACTGTTTAATCAACTAATCAATTAAGAGCAATTAGTTGAAATTATTCATAAACTGGGGACAATCTATAGCCCTAGGCGCAAGTCAAAAGTCAGAAGTCAGAAGTCAAAAGTAATTCCTGATTAACTTTGAGCATTTGTAGTCGAAGCAAAAGTTAGGATAGAA
This sequence comes from Okeania sp., assembly GCF_983059655.1. NCBI lineage: Bacteria > Bacillati > Cyanobacteriota > Cyanophyceae > Oscillatoriales > Microcoleaceae > Okeania > Okeania sp. The sequence continues at coordinate 6,487 of NZ_CEZPJD010000341.1, read as the reverse complement.
TCAAAAGTTCAAAACTCAGATAACGCCAGATTTTTCTTTCTATCGTAGATAAATAAACCCTTCTTTGCTTCTTTGCTTCTTCCCTCTTCCTCACAGGAGTGCGCATTCCCTCTCTTGGTCAGCATTCCGCAAGCGAGCTGGTGTCGTCGCGGGGTCGCACCGCTTCTTCCTTTTTCCTTTTTCCTTCTGCTATTGAACGATAAAATGACCCCATATACATATAGTGGGAGTACCTCAACTTATGCTGACAAAAATACTGGCCTTAGCTGTTGGTCTTGGTAGTTTAGCCTTATATCTGGTGGCCTTTTTCTTTCCAGAAGTCCATCGAAAAAATGATTTTATCTGGAGTGGTGTTGGTCTTTTCTATGCCTTAATATTATGGTTCTGTGCAGGTAGAATTACAGGTGCAGTGTTATTGGGGCAAGTAGCAAGTGTAGCTTTATTGGGTTGGTTTGGTTGGCAAACCCTGACATTGCGTCGCCAAGTTACTCCAGTAGCAGAGCAAACAAAAATATCTACTCAGAAAAGTACTAAAGGCAAAATTCAAGAACGATCGACTACTATTCCTCCATCATCTACAGAAGAAGTAGATACTACCCCAAAATCAGATATTACGGAAATAGCAACTTCTACTCAAGAGATAGAAAATGAAGTCAAACCTGCGGAAATTGAATCTGAATTAGCATCATCTGAAACTATTTTAGATTCAAGCAATGTAACACAAGATTCTCAAGTAGATACACCTACAAATATGGCAGAACAAAATGTTATAACAGATGCAGATATGCCAAATATGACAGAAGAAAATGTCATAACAGATACGACGAAAGATTTTTCAGAAACACCCCAGAATTTACAGAAAAGTTCATCTAAAAAAGGTGGTGGTTTTTCTCAGTTACTGACACCTGTTAGTGGTTTATTGAGTAATATTAAAAACGCAATTAAAGGTAAAGATAGTAAAAATACAGATACAGATTCTGAATTAGTATCCAAAGAAAATCAAGTTGAGACAGAAGAATTAGCTTCTAGTGAAGAAGTTACTTCTGAAGTTAATGATTTAGTTAGTGATGGAAAAGAAAATTCATCTGAGCCAGAATTTTTAGAAGAAAAAGAAGTATCTGTAGTATCTGATGAACAAAAAGAGACTACTTTGGAAGAAGTTGAGGAAGAATCAACATTATCTTCAGATATAAAAGCTACATCTACGGAGGATGAAAAAACTATTTTAGAGACTAATGCAGAAAGTTTTGAAACTCAAGAGAGTTCAGTCTCATCAGATGAAATAACTATTCAAGATAGTGAAAATTCAGAAGCAAAAGATACTTCCATTTCTTCTAAGGAAAAATCTGAAAATAAGAATTTAGAATCAGATTTATCAACGGATAGTACAAACAAGTAAATAGATTCGTAAAGTTACAATTTCACAGACTAAAAATTCAGCAATAACAAATAAAAATTCTCAGGGAATTTAAAGGGAAACTAGCAGATAAATTCCCTGTTTTTTATTGTATAGTAGAAGGAAGAAGGGAAATATGGCATTGTCTGAGTTTTAATTTGCTTAGGACTATAGATTAATGACGAATTTTAGACTAGAAAATGTTTTTCTAACTGTTCCCTGTTCCCTGCTATATAATTTTTTTTCTTATATACAGAGGTATTCATTAGTGAACAAAAATTCAGTAGCTAGACCTTTTTTAAAATGGGCAGGAGGTAGTGCGATTCGTTAGGTCGAAACTGCTTCTAGGGGCGGGGGATGACCTGGGTTGATTTTTTTTTAGATCGACTACAACTGTAGAGAGTTTCTAGGTTTAAGTCCTAGCATCGAGATGTTCGATTGAATCCATTATTCCCATTAAGGAGAGTGGCGCTCGAATTAGTGAAGCGGGATAAAAAGCAGGTATTCAATAATTGATAATGAACAATGAATAATTAATAATTACCTCTTCTGGAAAGCGGATAGGATTGAACTTAAGGAAAATATTTTCTTTTTATTTTCTTGCATTTTTGAAGCTTACATTCTGCACGACAAAACCTAGTATAAAAGGCAAGTAGTCAATAGTTAGTTTAACCAATTATCAATTATCAATTATCAATTATCAATTATCCATTGATAACTAACCTATCTAAAGTTAAATCCCTGCGAGGGAGGTCGAAAGGGTTAACATTCGTGAACTGATGATTGGAAGCGTCGTCAGCCAAAGATAGAGACACGATAGGTCAAGTCTCTATTGAAAATAGCAATAGACAGATAGGGCACGGGCATAGACTGATAATGATCTTTAGACAGGGAAATGTTTTTCCTACTGTTCCCTATTCCCTGCTATTAGGAATGAGAATCAGAGAATTACCTCTTTCTGATTAACATCCTTCTCTTACCCATAAGAGCATTCCTCGGCGTATAGTCAGAACCCAACCCGACCAGACAAAACCTCTACGGAACGAAATAACCCGAATAAAGTTCTCATTGAGTAGGCAGCCAAGCTATAAACTTTATTGGGGAAGGATGATGTCAAAAGCCAATGTCTGGAGTAATTTCCAGGATATGCAGACGGACATCCCTAAGTCTAGAGAGTAGGAACTAAGTAAGAGGCAAAATGACCAATACGAGTGAAACAACTACGGTGGAAATGAAATGGAGTGATATTAACTGGAAATCGGTTAATAGAGCAGTATTTCGCCTTCAGAAAAGAATCTACAAAGCGTCGCTAAATGGTGATATCAAAACTGTCAGGAAACTCCAGAAACTACTGGTAAAGTCAAAATCAGCTAAATTACTCGCAGTCAGGAAAGTAATACAGGACAATACTGGTAAAAATATTCCAGGCATAGATGAGATAGCTAAGATAGCCCAAAAAATTAAACTGGATGGCAGAGCTAAACCTATCCGCAGGATTGAAATTCCTCAGCTAAATAAACAGGAGAAAAAACCATTAGAAACACCTGTAATGAAAGACCAGGCTAAACAGGCATTAGCTAAAATAACTCTAGAGCCAGAATGGGAAGCAAAATTTGAAGATAACTCTTATGGTTTCAGGCCGGAAAGAAGTGCCAAAGATGCGATCGCAGCAATCTACAGTGACATTAACAAAACGAGTTATTACGCTCTAGATGCTGAGATAGAAAAGTGCTTCGACCAAATAAACCATAGAAGATTATTGGATAAACTCAATACTTATCCAGCTATGCGCCGTCAAATTAAGGTATGGCTCAAAGCAGGGGTAATGGAAAAAGATGTTTTCTACAAAACTGAAAATGGTACTCCAAAAGGTGGTGTAATTTCTCCGTTATTAGCCAACATAGCTTTAGATGGAATGCAGGAGGCATTACAAGAGGTATTTTCTCAGAAATATACCATCTATGAGATACAACCCGATATCAATTTCAATCCACCTCTATTCCACAGATATGCGGATAATTTTGTTATCTTACACGAAAGCAAAAAGGTGATAGAGGAATGCCTTGAAATTATTAATGACTGGTTGGAAAATATGGGTCTCAAACTAAAAGACTCAACAACAAGAATTGCTCACACTCTAGGAGATGGAAAAGTCCAGACAGGATTTGATTATCTAGGGTTTAATATCAGGCAATATCCAGTCAAAGATATAAATAGTGCAACGGATGGAAATGGTAAAAATTTAGGGTTTAAAACTCTCATAAAACCTGCAAAGGAAGCTATAAAAAGCCATACCAGAGTCCTAAAAAATACAATCCGACTGTATCGCAATGCATCGCAAGAGAAATTAATAGAAATGCTAACACCCAAAATTAGGGAGTGGAGCAATTATTATGACTCTGTGGTAAGTTCAAGAGTCTTCAGAAAGATGGACAAAATCTTATACCATCAACTTCTCAGATGGGGATACTATCGTGCACCCATGCAGGGTAAAAAGCATATAGTAAACAAATATTGGGGAGTTGATAAAGGACAAGGATGGAAATTCATCACACCAGACGGGAAAGTATTGCGAAACCATAAGGAGAGTAGGGGGGCCTGGGAGTAGGGGAGTGGGGGAGTAATTATAGAATTAGGACTTACGCATGAACGCTATTAGTAGGGTGTGTTAGCGTTAGCGTAACGCACCAAGACTCTATATATAATGCCTTTGCGTAAGTCCTGAGAATTATAAACATAGTTATTATATAACCGGATTCTACATAATTACCAGTGAAGACAACCTGGAAATAGACCATATAATTCCCTATAATTCCCTCATACTTTACCAGTGAAGACAACTTGGAAATAAACCATATAACTCTCCAATATTTAGAGGGTAAAAACAATATGGTTAACAAAAAATTCCTGCACAGTTAATTACTACTGCCATCATCAGAAAATTTTTTCAAGATGGTAATCGCGCTCGCAAACAAACTAACTAGGAGGAGCCGAATGAAGGGGAACTTTCATGTTCGGTTTTGAAGGAGAGTTTGGGATAGTGATATCCCACTCGACTCTAACAAAGACAATTATTGCCTGAGTTAATCAAATATATTGATGAAAAATCCCTAAAAAAGCATACCTATTATGAACCTTTCATTGGAGGTGGAGCGCTTTTATTTGAACTACAACCAACTAGGGCAGTTATTAATGATAAAAATCCGGAATTAATTAACTGTTACCAGGTAGTTAGAGATTCATTGGATGATTTAATTGTGGAGTTAAAAAAACATCAAGAAAAAAATAGTTCGGATTATTATTATGACATGAGAAATTTAGACCGTATGTCTGAATATAAAAGTCTGTCAGCAGTAGAAAGGGCAGCCAGAATTATCTATTTGAATAAAACCTGTTATAACGGTTTATTTAGAGTTAATTCTCAAGGTCAATTCAATGTTCCTTTTGGCAAATACAAAAAACCTAATATCTTAGATGAAGATGTTTTAAAAGCTGTGAATAAATATTTAAATAAACCTCAAGTAAAACTATTAAGTACGGATTTTGCAGAGGTTGTTAAAAAGGCAAAAAAAGATGATTTTGTCTATTTCGATCCACCTTATGACCCGGTTTCTGATACAGCGTCTTTTACTGGATATGATGTGAATGGTTTTAACCGGAATGAACAGGAAAGATTGAAGCAAGTTGTTGATAGTTTGACAGAGAAAGGTTGCCGAGTTATGTTGAGTAATTCTCAGACTGATTTTATTATGGATTTATATCAAGATTATCGGGATAAAATTCATATAGTTAAGGCAGCACGAAATATCAATTCTAAAGGTTTGAAAAGAGGTAAAGTTAATGAAATTATAGTTTTAAATTTTTCAGTGTAGAGTTATATCATGTCCGGTTGAATACTTACACTTTAGAGGAGGTAAGGCAGGGGGCAGAAGGAAAGAAAAGGTTAGAAGGGAAAAGATTTTTTATCACTGATTATCCGGACATGATATTACAGGAGATTCTACCTTGCTGAGGTAAACCCCTCGCGGGCAAGATGCCCGCACTGGGAACATTTAATGATTAATATCTGTACTTCCTGTATTTCATGCTTGGAATATGCTGTATATTTTTTAGGGCTTGCTAAATAAATCTAAAAGCTTTTACAGATAGAGCTTTTAGCATTTTTAGGTATGGAAAAAGTACCTGATTTTCAGCTGTTCATGCTCAAAAAGTTACCATTTTCGGCACATCGTTGGGCAAAAAAAATTACTTTCCTGTTCCTCTACTCCCCTACTCTCCCGCTCCCCTACTCCTTAAAAAAAGACTTTTTCAGCAAACCCTATTTACCTATTCCGAGGGAGCTACACTATTGGATAATTGGATAATAAAGTTTTTGTTTGTCGTTGGGCTTTAGCCCTGATATAGCACTATGCAAATAGGTTAGGACGTTTATAAATACTCAAACGAGCATCAGGAGTTATTTCTGACTTCATTAAAATTCAGCCTCTGGTAACCACAATAAATCTGTTACTCCGAAATCTTTACCACATTGACTAATTAAAGTAGTAAGTTGACCACGATGATGAGTTTGATGATTAAAAAAATGTAAGAGTAAAAACCAAACTAGAAATGTACATTCTCGTTTCTGAGACCTACTTGTAAAAGTTAAAGGTTCAGACAACTTTTCCTCTGTTAATGAATCGATATAATTCTGAATTTCTTTGTCTGTTTTTTGACGTTCTTCCCATAATAAATCGAATTCAGCAATTAATTCCTGTCTTAACGATTCAATTTTAAAAGTATAATTTTTAAAACGACTTAACCACAACTTATCTGCTAATAAAATATGGTTGAGTGTGCCATGAATTGAATTAAAAAATGCTCTCTTATCTTCCCGACGTATTTCATCGGGTATGGATGCACAAGCTTGGTAAATTTTTTCGTTCATCCATTGATTATATTGAGATAATCTTTGAAAATAATCAGTTGTTTTCATAAGGAAATAAGGGATAATGTCATGTCTGGTTAAACAGCTAATGGAAGAGTCAGGAGTCAGGAGGAAAGATAGAAGAAGAAAGAGAAAGTTTTTTGATCGTTAATTATCTGGACATG
>NZ_CEZPJD010000340.1:0-8333 GCF_983059655.1 Okeania sp. | reverse complement strand
TAGATTCTTGAGAAAGTTCATGGTTAGTTTCAGAATAATTCATAGATATTAATTAGGGTTTGCTGAAAAAGTCTTTTTGCTGGAGTAGGAGACAGGAGACAGGAGAAATGGGAATTAGCGAGGAGGTAGGAATAAGAATTGTAAGAATGATTTTTCTGCCCAACTCTTACCTAAAATACTAAACTTTCCTAAAAAGGCTAAAACCAATATCAGTAAATGCTTTGATATTTAATCAGCAAGCCCTAATTAAATAATCAATAATATGGAGATGTCTATTTGTATAAGTGAATATTTTTCTTTAATAGTAATAGTAACTTGACGAATTTCTATTTTATTTGTCTAATTTCACTAATTATCCGCCATAATGATTGAAAAATATCATAATAGTAAAATAATGCAAAATATTAGCGCATCTAATCAGATGGGACATAATCCCGAAAATAACTACTCTCCATCTGTACCTATTTCTGTATATAGAGAAGCTACTGCTGAACTACAAGCAACTCAAATTAAGCTAGAATCACTCAAAGTTCATAACGATCAATTAATCCAGCAAAATCAAAAACTCAAAAGAGAATTTGAAAAAGTTATTCAATCTGCGACACAGTTACAAGAAACTCTGAATTCTTCCCTGCTTGTAACTCAAGTAACTCAACCTCAAGTATCTTCTTTTCCCAACTCTCAACTTAGAGTAGATACTTTTAGAGATAATTCTTTTAACTCTGATTTTGAGGTAGATGCTCCTGAAACATCATCTGCCTCACCTTCTCTACCATTTACCGAGTCTAAAAAAATAGACGATCCAGATTCTCCAGAGTATCTATTTACAGAGGAACAAGATAGAAGTCGCTACAGTAGAAATTATAATTCCAGGCAAGTATCTGAACTGAATGGAATTTGGTTAATAGTTGCTATTTGCTTGATTGTAATTGCTGCATTTGGTGCTGGCTATTGGGTTGTACGCCCAATTTTAAATCAACGATAATGCTCCGCTTTGCCACTGCAATATTAAATTCTTATATCTTAAGAAATTACGGACTCAAATACATTATGATAATCTATAACCCCACGGCTTGCGTCGTGGGATTATTAATCTAAACCAAGCATATATTTACTCTAGTTGCAATTAACTTAGATTGGTTGTTAATCCTCTAGCTAAACTCGTTTGCGTCAAACTATTAACATCACTATCTGTTATCGAAGTATCTTGGACTCCCATCCCAGGGTCAAAACCACGCTTAATCTCAGTCAATTTTATTTGTTTAGCTTGGAGAGCGGTTTCTAGAATCTCTATAGCTTTATGTGGGTTTCCATGACCACAAAAGAATAAGTCAGCAGCAAAGTAACCTAACTCTGGCCATGTATGGATAGCAATATGAGATTCTGCTAGTGTTGCCGTCGCAGTTACTCCATGAGGGCTAAACTGATGAACACATAAATCTATGAGGGTTGCTCCTCCTGCTGTAATTGCATCAATTAAAGAGCGACGGATACGTTCAGGATCGTTGAGCAGCTCTGCAGGGGACTGCCAAGCATCAACGACTAGATGGGTTCCCAATTGTTTCATTCTGCGCGGTTATACCTCCACCCGATTAAGGTCTCCAATTTTTTATTTTACCACAAAATTTTGGTATTTTTGAATTATAAGTAATTAATTTGACTATTTTCCCACATATTAATGATGGATGTGGGATTCTAATTAAGGTCGTTTCAGCACTGGTCAAACGCCTAATCATTATGCATTTTATTCCTATTGACTAACCACAGTTTAATCCTGTGGGGCAAAGCAAAATTTTCTGTATAGATCTATTTTAACTCTATTTGTAAGTTGAACCATTCGGCATAATTGCTTCTTTTAAGCAAACATCCTGAAGAGCAGAAAGATTTAAACTAGACCCAATCAAGTTAGCACGACACAAACAAGCTTCTTTCAAGTCAGCACCTTTAAGAGATACTAGCAATAAACCGGCACCACAAAGACTAGCTTTCTGTAAGTTAGCGCCTCGCAAGTCAGCTTCTAATAAATTTGCTCCTGAGAGATTAGCCGCTTTTAAGTTAGCACCTCTTAAGTTAGCTTTACTCAAGTCAACAGCTCGGAGGTCTGCTTGTTCAAGATTAACACTGTTGAGATTAGTATTGCTAAGATTTGCTCCTTGTAGATTAACTCCACTCAAATTTGCTCCGCTTAAATTAGCATTGCTCAGATTGGCCCCTTGTAAGTCTGCCTCAGTTAAGTCAGCAGCACAAAGGTTAGCCTCTGCCAAAGTTACTTCTGTTAAATCTGCCTTGATTAATTTTGCACCACTGAGATTTCCTCGTTGTAGATAAGCTCTAATTAAACTTGCCTCATTTAATAAAGTGCCACTTAGGTCTACCTCACTCATAATTACCCGATTCAAAGTGGCCTTAGTTAAGTCTGCGCCACTGAGAATAGCACGACTGAGGGTAGCTCCTGTTAGGTTAGCTTGAGTCAGTTTTGAGCCATTCAGCAAACAAGTTCCGACCATGCTTGTGCCAATCAGAATAGCTTCTGTTAAATCTGCTGCTGAAAAAATAGCCCCACTCAAAATTACTCCAGTTAAGTCGGCTTCAATAAGAGTAGTTTTAGTAAAGCTCGTAGCGCTCAAATTAGCTTCAATTAATTTAGCTTCAGAGAGATTAGCATTACTAAAATCTGCACCAACTAGATTAGCTCCAATTAGTTTAGTTTTAGCTAGGTAAGAATCTTTGAAACTAGCATTACTTAAATTACTTCGATTAAGGTTAGCTGCACCTAAATTCACTGCAACTAGGTTAGCTCCTTGAAAATTTCTTTCTCCTTTGGAGTGTCTAATTAATAGTTCATTTGCGCTTAAAAGCTCGCTGACATTCATAAAATAAATCTGTTAATTTATCTAGATTTGCGTTGATTTGTTTAAATTCCTCTGAATTGCCAATGAATTGCCAAATATGAAATTTAAAGGATTCTATATTTGGTAAAACTTTCAACAGAAATTATTTTTTGTTAATGCTAAACAAAGTTATTCGGCGCAGCCCTCATCTGGGATATCCTAAGTTTAAATAGGTTCATAAGTCTTGGAGAATAGAACTTTACTCCATGACTAATTACTATTTGTTGTATCGATCAAATTACAGGAGTTATCAAACAGGATTGGGTCGCGCAACCCTGCCTTGATTGGCGATCGGGTTTTTAGAGCCTTTCTCCAATCCCCGTAAAAAAAATAACTTCTGACTTCTGACTTCTTTCATTACCGAATAATTAATAATTAAATAATTCTGGGTATGCGCCTCTCTTTTTAAGGGGAAAAGTGGTCGTTAGCGGAGCTTCCCGCAGGGTGGGATGGCTCCGAAACCTACATCATATCCATGAGACCAAGAGAAGAAATAATATTTCCTTATATTCAATTCTGTAACGGCTAAAACCCGAGGTAATTATCAATTATCCATTATCAATTATCAATTATCAATTAATGAATGGCATCCTTGCAGTCTAGAGACCCTTGTGTGGCTGCGGGCCTGTTCAGCTAGTGTCACCCCCCTGATAGTTCGTGGGACAACTAGATTGCAGGTTGTGATTAAGCTGCACAATAATTAAGCTACCAGGTTCGTCTGAAGCTGAACCTTGAGTACCTGATGTTCTGATACTGCATTTATTGCTTATGTCTATTTGATCCATCAGTGCCTAATTTTTAGGAAATTGGCTGCTTCTTTAGTAAAAATGATAGCTGACAGTTGATTATTAGACAAATTTTTGTTAAATAAGCCTGAATCTTTAACTTAAATTATTTTAATCGATCAAAATACTTTTTTATGATGTACGCCATACTTTTTCATGTTTGAAAGTGTAGCTCATAATAATAGACATCTCCAGAAAAGAGGGAATAGGGAATAGGGAGTAGGGAATAGGGGGAAAGAACGGATAATTTATGTAGGATAATTGATTTTATTTTTGATTTTTGGATATATCTAATGGAGTTGTTGGGAAATCAAAATATACGAGGAAGTCTGTTAAAAAGCAACAAAAAGTGTTATTATAAAAGTTTTTCAGAATATCGTAAACGTAACTGCAAAAGTTGAGTTAGGGTTTCAATTAACTATGACAACACAAGTATTGCCGAAAGTAAATAGTCTTGGAGACTGGGCATCCTTAGCTTTTGAAAAGCATTTTCAGAAAACCCTCAGACATGAACCAGAGGTACTAAAAGATCTAGATCCAGAGGAACTACATCAAATGCGTGTAGGTATGCGTCGCTTACGCTCTGCTGCTCAAGGTTTCAGGCCAGTTGTCACTTTGCCGAAAGCAGCTCAAGATGGAAAGATTGGTAAAATTGCTCGTTGTTTAGGGGGTTTAAGAGATTTAGATGTTCTTTTAGAAGCCCTTCAAAATCGCTATCAACCAAATTTACCTCCTCAGGAACAAGCAGAGCTAGATAAGGTTATGCAGAAGTTACGAAAACAACGTCGTCATGCTTTTAAAAAAGTACGAAGAATACTTGAAAATAAGAGTTATTTAATGTTGAAGCAAAGATTGCAGGAATGGTTGGATAACCCAATTTATACAAGTATTTCCCGCCTGCCTATTCAAGAAGTATTACCAGATTTATTATTACCTGAAGTTAGTCAATTGCTGCTTCATCCTGGCTGGTTGGTAGGTATTGAAACAGAGGACTTAAAAACAAGTAATAATCAGGATTTTTTACTACAAAAAACTAATTCCCAGCATCAAGTTATCAAAATTAATAATGATGTTTCTTTTATAAGTATTAGCGATAGAGATGAAGAAAATTTACATAATCTGCGTAAGGAAGTAAAACGGGTTCGTTACCAGATGAGTTTGTTTACGGAATTTTATGGCCCGACTTATGAAGCTTATTTAAAAGATATGAAAGAAATTCAGGAATATCTCGGCGATCTTCAAGATGGTGTTGTTTTAAGAGAGTTTCTGGAAAATGTTTTGAAATCTAAAATTGAAAAAGTTCTTCCTACTTTAGAGAAGCAATTACAACAAAGTTGGCATCAAGCATGGCGAAAATGGCAGGTTTTGCAAAGACGATATCTTAATATTCAAGTTCGCCAAAATTTCCGTTCTGAATTATTGCGACCTGCGATTTAACGAAGCCAGAAGTCAGAATTCTGAATTTCCTACGGAATGCTCCGCAAACAGAAGTTATTTTTGTAACAGGAATTTGAGCAACTCTCCAAAAATATTTCACTTTAAAAGGCGGGGTTGCGCGACCCAATTGTTTTGACAAATTCTAGTATATTAGACTTCTTGTAGAGATTATTTTAGTTATCAGTACCTCTGGGTTCAGCCAGAGGCAAGAAAATACTGAAGTTTATTTTTTGGTCACCGAAAAAACAAAAAAAAGAAGTGAGTATTTGATTTTTACTTTTGCAAGAAGTTGATTTATCCAAAATTGGTAGTAGGCAAAGATTGAATAAGAAACAGAAAATATATAAAATTTCTCTCATCTAAAAAAAATTTTTTGTGTCTACTGCCTTTCTGAGTTGCATAGAATGATATAGCAATATGATTTGAGTTGTGAGATATTGGAAACTTTTAGGCAACAGCTCATCTGGCAAGAGGCAACAGGGAAGAAAAAAACTAATACATAAGAATTAAGATGACTGCTATCTTACATACTTTAAAGGAACACCTAAATTCTCACATCTGATTCCTGATTGCTATAGTAAAAAAAGTTTAACCTATTACTAATTTTTTAATTACCTAATCTTTACCTTTCTAGGATAGGGTAAGTTCTATGTATATAAAACTAGTATATGTAAACTGGAATGTATAAATATGGCTCAAACTTCTAGAGCAATTATAGAGAATAATCAGTATAATAAAAGCCCTGAACGTCATCTACACTTTTTTAATAAAGGAGAAACAATACCTTTAATGTCGCAAGGTATTTGGCAAATTTGTCAGGGTTTAGTGCGACTCAGTACTCTTTATCCAGTAGGCGAAGAAGGTCTACTCGGATGGGGTGGACCTTCTATGTGCTTTGGTAGTTGTTTTTCCCACTTGCAGACTTATCGGGCAAATGCTTTGTCAGATGTTTGTTTAATGTGGTACACAATGATCGAGATAGAGGCTTCCCCAAAATTAGCCCAAGAATTGTTACCTCAATTGGGAAGACGATTTCGGCAAACAGAGGCTTTATTAGCGATCGCCGGACAACGACGAGTAGAAGACCGTCTCCATCAATTATTACTATTATTGAAGCAAGAATTTGGCCAGCCCGTGACTGATGGTACTCGGTTAAGTATTCGCTTGACTCATCAAGATATTGCTGGTGCTATTTGTACAACACGAGTAACTGTCACGAGAATTCTGGGAAAATTACAACAGCAAGGATGGATCGATAGAGATAAAGACCGTCATTTGATATTAAAAAATGAAGCTTTTGCATCCTCATCAGATTTGTTTGGATTTGTCAATAATACTAATTACTAAACTTACTCGAATAAATTATTAGGAATCTCCACAAATCAAAAATAAAATCTATTTTTATCCATACACGATTTTCACAGTTCTGGTTTTCCTATTTTCTGAAGATATTTATTAGACATAGGCGTGATAATAAAAAAATCAAATCAATTATAAAACAGAAATTATCAATTCTTTCCTCCTACTGCCTACTTCCTACTTCCTACTTCCTCTTTTCTGGATATTTCTATTACCGAACAACTAAGGTTTAAAGCCTCTCCTTGGCAGCGCCGCGAGCTGTTGCTTTACAAGGAGAAACAAGCGGTCAAGGGATGGCGAGGAGACCTAGCCATATCCAATTAACCAAGAGAAGAAAAATTTTTCATGATTAGTCAATCAATTCCGTTTTCACTCTCGAGGTAATTATTAATTAGGGTTTGCGCTCATAAAGTTTTTTGGTAAGGGTAGGAGCCAGAATCCAGAAGTCAGGAGAAATAGTCAGAAGAATAGTACCTTGATTGTTCTGCCATAATCCTCCCAAAATGCGCTCCTTTTTGAGTATTTTAGACTGAAAACTTGCGCACTTTTTTAGACCTAAAAAGGCTAAAACTTATATCAGTAAATGTTTTGAGATTTAATCAGCAAGCCCTAATTATTAATTATTAATTATTAATTATTAATTATTAATTGTTGAAACATAGCGTTGTCTTCGTAAGCGACGTTCTTTCAAGATTAAAATATCTGCCTGATTTTCTTCTCTGGCTACTCTAACTAATAGTCCAGCTAGCAACAAACTACCAATCATTGAACTACCGCCATAACTAAACATTGGTAATGGTAAACCTGTAGTTGGCAGTATCCCAGTCGCAACACCTATATTCAGGAAAGACTGACCGACTAAAGCTATCATTACTCCAATAGCTACAAGTTGATGTTCCATTCTAGTAGCTTTTAAAGCAACTCTCAAAGCTACAATACTGTATGTAGCTAATAAAAGTAACAGTAGTAATGCTCCTACAAAACCAAACTCTTCAGCATAAACAGAAAATATAAAGTCACTATATGGAATAGGGAGAAAATGTAGCTTTTGCTGAGATAAACCGAAACCACTACCCCAAATATCTCCAGAAGCGACTGCTAGTAGACTTTGAATTAACTGATAACCGTCCCCCATTGCATCTGCCCAAGGATTTGTAAAAGAAAGAATTCGCCTCCTTTGATAATCATTAATGCTGACGCTAATGGTAGCTAAAAGAAGTCCAGCTAAAGCAATGCCTCCCAGATAAAAGTAAGGTAGTCCTGCAGCAAAGGCAATAAACCATAGAATCATGCCACATAAGGCAGTGGTACTTAAGTTTGGTTGTAGCAGGATAGATATTAGTATCAAAGAAAAAGTACATAACCAAATTATCCTCACTAACCAACTCAAGCGACTCCATCTGCTATACAAATAAGCTGCTTGTAGCACCAAAAAAGGTTTCATTAGTTCAGATGGTTGAATAATTACTGGACCTAGAGATATCCAGCGAGTTGCACCATTAATTGTGGTTCCTATTCCTGGTATCAGGGTTAGAAGTAGGAGAGTGAGAATGAGAATTAAGCCTATTTTGGCAGTTTGCAGCATAGTGGATAAGCGGGTATAAACAATCACATTAAATCCCACCATTCCTGCTATTACCCATATTAATTGTCGTTTAAAAAAGTATAGACCGTCTCCATATTCTGTTGCACCACTGGGGTAGGAAGCGGAAAACAATACTACTAAACCGATAAATAGCCAGAGAAATGTTAACCATCGTAATAGTCTAGCTTCTATAGCCCATGTTTGGACTTTGGGGTCGAAAAAGGGAATGAGATAACGTAAATCCATATTATTAGTGCCGCTACGCGGAAGTCAAAA
>NZ_CEZPJD010000339.1:0-8354 GCF_983059655.1 Okeania sp. | reverse complement strand
GAACAATTGAAATATTGAAAAGGATAAAAGCTGGAGGTAATTTTAGAGATATTCCTCAAGATAGTCCTTATTATGTAAAAGGAATGATTAGTCATGTTTATCGACGAATAGATCCAGATAAACCTTCTGCAACAATTATTGCCGGTGGGGGTGGAGGAACATGGGGTTATCATTATCCCGAACCAAGGTCTTTAACAAATAGAGAAAGAGCAAGGTTACAGACATTTCCTGATGATTTTATTTTTGCAGGTTCTTTTACTGAAATTAGGCGACAAATTGGTAATGCTGTACCTCCAGATGGAATTGCTTCTATTGTTGAATCTTTGATTCCATTATTTAAAGATGATTATCAGAAAATAAATTTATATAGTCTTAGTCAACATTTACAAGGTATGTCAATCAAAGAAAGATTAAAATTAGCAGAATTAGAATTATAATTACAATCAATACAATATAGAATTAAATATAGTTGATTTTTTAAATCGAACGATGAATATTATCTTAAGTCCCGAACAAGAAAAATTTATTCAATCCCAAATTGCTAAGGGAAGGTATACCAATATTCAACAGGCGATCGATGTCGCTTTAAAACTATTAGAAAAACAAGAACAAGATTATCAAGAATGGCTTGATGAAACTCGCGCCAAAGTTAAAATAGGTTTAGAACAATTAGAAAAGGGTGAAAAAGTTGATGGAGAAATTGTTATTGCACAATTAAAGCAAAAATTTAAGCAGTTGCGAGAGGAAAATCTAGGTGAATAAATATAGTTTATCTCAAGCAGCTATTCGCGGTCTAGATGAAATTTCTGATTTTTTTAGTGACTTTAGTATAGAAGCAGGTGAACGTTTTGTTAAACGCTGTGATGATAAGTGTAGAAAATTAATTAACTTTCCTAAGATGGGGCGAAGTTATGCTCAAGTCATGCCTCATTTAAGAGGTGTACCTTTAGATGGTTATATTATTTTTTATCAAGTCACTGAGGTAGAAATAGAAATTGTAAGGATAGTTAGTGGATATCGTAATTTAGAGTCTTTATTCTTAGAGGAAGAATAAAATTAATACCAAATGCAGGGTATGTCAATCAAAGATAGATTAAAGTTAGCAGAATTAGAATTAGATAAAGAACCAATCCAGTTAATTTAACTCTGATTTTTGAGATTAATTTTATGACTATTTATACTAATTATACATATTTGAAAACTCAAATGTATTGAAAATAATTTTGATTATTTTTCTGAAGTTTTCCGGAATTATTAAAGTTACTTTTGTAGGTAAATTCATTGTTGCTAAACCTCAATTTATACTAATTCAATTTAGCAGCTAGATGCAAAAATTAAATATAATTGATATATATTTTTTGGTAATTAGGAGTGCTATGTATGAATCTTCAATTTGTCAAACAATGGGCGACTATTGGTTTCTTAAGTTTAGCTGTAATTTCTGGTCTAACTCAATACAGTCAGGCCCAACAAGCTAGTCGTTTTGCTAGTTTCTACTGTGGTACTGATAATGGTAAAGCTGCTACTATCGCAGACCATCCTATCAGGGGGAAAATAACTCTAATTATTTGGGAAAGCGAGTATTTTATCAAAGCTGGATATGACCCTCAGAGACGTTGCCGTGAAGTTTCTGATAATTTTGAGAAGTTTCAACAGACAGGAGATTTGAGTAAAATTGTTCCTGGCCGTGTAGATGACAAACCTGTATTATGCGCTATTGGTAGTCTAAGTAACTATACTGGCAATTGTCCTAGTTCTAATGTTTTGATGACTCTTAGACCTGGTGATAATGCCAAAGGAATGGTTAATCAAATAGTTGAATTAAATCTAAACAATTCTGTTGATCCTTTGAAACATTCAGCTACTATTTTTGAACAATATGGGGATATAAAAGCCATTAATATTGATTCAATGTTGAATTATTCTCCACCTACGAAATAATTTGTTTGGCTTGAGTTTTTTCTAGCTAATGTAGGTTGGGTAGAACGACAGTAAAACTCAAAAAAGTAGCAAAATTTGTAGGGTGCGTTAGACGGCTTAAAGTTAGACTATAAAAGGGATTTAGCAATCCGTCGTAACGCACCATTTAAAATGTATCAGCCCACTAAGATAAATTATTTATTAACAATAAACATCATATTATCTTTGCGTAAGTCCTGACTTATGTAGAGTCTTTTGATATAGCCATAAATAACTTACAACTAATTGTTTATAATCCAGACATTGAGGAAATTATCAAATGGCAATAGACTATAGTCAAATAATCCAAACTCTGATTAAAGAACAAGCTTCTTTGCATAAGTCTGGTGATGTTCGGGTAGAGACTATTTTCGATACTGAGCATCACCATTACCTTTTAGTACAAGTCGGTTGGCAAGAAATCACTGGATATATAGTTCTATTTTGCACCTAGATATTATTGATAATAAAATACATATTCAACAGAATAACACAGAGCAATCTGTAGCTCAACGTTTAGTTGAATTAGGAGTTGACAAGTCTAATATAGTGATTGGTTTCCATTCTCCTTTCAAAAGACAATTTACAGATTATGCAGTTAGCTAAATTTATATTAGTCAGGTAATGAAGGTAAATTTTTCATTCAAAACAATTAGCATCTTGAGCATATTTCTGACAACTTTATTATTGTCTTGTTTATATCAAAATATCGCTCCTGCTCGTCCTCCTTTTTTACCTGAAAAAATAGCCACAAAAAAACTTTGTCAAACTGCTGCAAAATTTACTGTGAAAATTATTTCTGGCGAGAGTTGGGGAACGGGAATTTTAGTGCAGAAACAAGAGAATATTTATACTCTAGTAACTAACGGTCATGTTTTAAAAGATCAGGCAGAAAAATTTATTGTCGAAACTGGGGATGGTCAACAATATCAAGCAAGTTTATTGGTGAATTTTTATCATGGTAAAACAACAGGCAATGATTTAGCTATTTTACAGTTTAATAGTCTGAAAAATTATCCAATTGCTGGTTTGGCAAAGTGGAAAAAGGAGGAACGAGTAATGGCTGTTGGTTTTCCCACTGATGTTAATGTTACTAACTCTAATAATGGCAGTTTAACCTGTACTAAATTAGGTGATGTTTCTGAAAAATTAGCAAAACCAATGCAGTCGGGATATCAAATTGGATATAACTTAACTACTTATAATGGCATGAGTGGCGGACCTTTATTAAATAATTATGGTCAGTTAGTAGGAATTATTGGTATGGGGGAGCCGATTATTTTTGTTAATCCTGATGTTTATCTATATAGAGATGGTTCGCGAGTGACAGAATCTTTGGATGCTTCTCCAGAGGAAGCTTTGGATTTTTTATCTAGTTTAAGTTGGGCAATTCCATCAGAAACTTTGGTTTATTTATCGCCTTCTGGATTAGAATTGAATTTAGATTCGGGGAGATAGTCAAGTAATCTCAATATGACAAAAGACACCCAAACTGTCATTGCGAGGAACGAAGCAATCCCAGTATTTAGAAGAGATTGCTTCGGGAGGTCTCAAATGTGAAATCTCCTAGATAAAATGTTAATCATTCTCCCTCGCAATGACACCCATTCTTTATATTGCTAATAACTAAACAATGCTAAAATATTTAAATTAGGACTTACGTAAAGACCATATAAATAACAAAACAACCATAATGAAACATATTACTAAAATAACAATTGGATTAATCACAATTGCTCTAGTTGGCTACAGTAAATATGAATCAGAAATAAGTACAAATGTATCTACTAAAATTTCTATATCAAATCCAATTTTTACTGCTAGACAAGACAATATTCCTTTAAGTCGATCTGCTCTAAATAGATTAGCTGAAAATATTACTGTAGAAATTGTTACTCCTAGTGTTACTACTGGAGGCGGTAGATTTTCCCCTGGTGCTTCGGGGGTAATTATTGGTAAAAAAGATTCTACTTATTATGTACTGACTGCCGAACATATTTTCCGATACCCAAATGATTATCAAGTAGTTGTTCGTAGTAAAAAACCGGGGGAGGATGCGGAAGTAGTTAAACTACAAATTCTCCGCCGTTACCCAAAGCAGGATTTGGCAGTGGTGAAGTTTGCTAGTCTGAAAGAATATAAGGTGGCTGAAGTAGGGGAGGCGAGTCAGTTAAAGAATAATAGTCCAGTTTATGTGGGGGGTTGGCCTGGAGTTGAGAATAGGGAGGGTTTTCAGTTTACTCCTGCCAAGGTGACTAACCCACGAGCAGGAGATAATTTGACTTATGAACCTACTGAACCTGGTGAGGGTGTGTATAAAGGTATGAGTGGGGGAGCGGTTTTGAATGAGGCAGGGCAGTTGGTGGGTATTCATGTGGGGTTGACGGAGGATGATGGAGATGGGGATGGAGTTTTGATTTCGACTTTTTTGCGGCAGATGCCACAGGAGGTTAGCAGGGTTTTGGCGAGGGGAACTCCTGTTGTTTTGTCTTCTCCGACTAGAAAAAATCAGACTGTCACAAATACTAATAATGATACTCCACCTCAAACCCAGGATGCTGAAAGTTACTTTGCTCTGGGTCTTGAACACTATGACAGAGGAGAATATGAACAGGCGATCGCTGATTATGACGAAGCTATTCGACTCAATCCCAAATATGCTCTAGCCTACTATAATCGGGGTCTTGTTTACGATTTGCTAGGAGAGTATGAAAAGGCGATTGCTGATTGCAACGCATCCATCAGACTAAACTATACTTCACTTTGGCTGCCTTACACTGCCAGGGCTGGGATCTACAAAAAACAGGGAGAATATAAAAAGGCGATCGCTGATTATAACCAAGCTATTCAAATCAACTCCCAATATACTATTGCCTACTTTAACCGGGGTAATTTGTACTCTGACCAGGGAGAATATGAACAGGCGATCGCTGATTATGACCAAGCTATCCGACTTAATCCCAAAGACATTAATGCCTACATTCGTAGAGGTCATGCTTACTCTGACCAGAGAGAATATGAAAAGGCGCTCGCTGATTACAACCAAGCTATCCGACTCAATCCCAAAGAGGCTTCTGACTCCTACACTAGCAGAGGTCTGATTTACTATTACCAGAGAGAATATGAAAAGGCGCTCGCTGATTATAATCAAGCTATCCGACTTAATCCCAAATTTGCTCTTGCTTACAACAATAGGGGTATTGTTTACTCTGACCAGGGAGAATATGAAAAGGCGCTCGCTGATTATAATCAAGCTATCCGGCTTAATCCCAAATTTGCTTCTGCTTACAACGGCAGGGGTATGGTTTACTCTGGCCAGGGAGAATATGAAAAGGCGCTCGCTGATTATAACCAAGTTATCCGACTCAATCCCAAAATTCCTCAACCTTACAGAAACCGGGGTGTGGTTTACTCTAACCAGGGAAAATATCAAAAGGCGCTCGCTGACTATAACCAAGCTATTCGACTCAATCCCAAATTTGCTGATGCTTACTATGACAGGGGTCTTGTTTACTACTACCAGGGAGAATATGAAAAGGCTCTCACTGACTATAACCAAGCTATTCGACTCAATCCCAAATTTGCTTCAGCTTACAACAACAGGGGTCTTGTTTACTCTAACCAGGGAAAATATGAAAAGGCGCTCGCTGATTACAGCGAATCCATCAGACTAAACAATCCTTCACTTTGGCTGCCTTACAACAACAGGGGTTTTGATTACTCTAAGCAGGGAAAATATGAAAAGGCGCTCGCTGACTATAACCAAGCTATTCGACTCAATCCCAAATTTGCTTCAGCTTACAACAACAGGGCTTTTGCTTACTCTAACCAGGGAAAATATGAAAAGGCGATCGCTGACTATAATCAAGCTATTCGACTCAATCCCAAATTTGCTTCAGCTTACAACAACAGGGCTTTTGCTTACTCTAACCAGGGAAAATATGAAAAGGCGATCGCTGACTATAACCAAGTTATTCGACTCAATCCCAAATTTGCTGGAGCTTACTATAACAGGGGTTTTGCTTACCAGGCTAAAAGAAATATTGAAAAAGCCATATCAGACTTTGAAAAAGCTGCCGACTTATACAAACAACAAGGAAATCAAGAGATGTATCAATACTCCCTAAATCAACTCAAAGTATTACGAGGATATTAATGAGTATTTCTTGGTGAGGTACACTCGCGCGAGCAAGATGCTCGGACTGGGAACATTTAATTGTTAATATTTGTACTTTATATACTTGGAGTCTGCTGCATAATTAAGTTAAACATTTCCCAAAAGCGATCGCTATATAATTAAATTATCCTCTAACCAACCAATCAAAACTACCAATGAACAGACCATCTCCAGGCCATTCTCAAAATAATTCTTCACGACCTCCAAATTTTAGGTTGTTAGCAATAATAGGGGCAACACTAACTATGATTGGTGTTATTCTTGGTATTATTAATGATGGAACCAGCGTTTTTGACAAGTTTAAAGGAGTATTTCAAAAACCTGAAACCAATACTCAAACAATATTAGACACAGCAACTAAAAAAGCAGAATCAGCTATTAGTAAAGCCAAAAATGCTCCAAAAAAACCACAATTAGAAACTGCCAGAGACGAACTACAAAAAACAATTCAAGAATTAGAAAATCTTCCCCAGAGTCAAGGTACTGAGAATCAAATTCAAACTAAAAAAACAGAATATATAAAAATCATCTATCAAATAGACCAGGCATTAGAAAAAAAACCTTGTTATGAATTATTATATAAAATAGATGATTGCCAAGAATATCCAGTAAAATTAGATGATGGCTGAAGTCCGCAGTTCCGGCCTTATGAAGCTAGCTGACACCTAAATGCTTACCTTAAACCTATCCCATCGGTGGCATACTTAAACCCTTCAAAGTCTGCTTTTTTTCCTCCTCACTCAAACCTTTACTCTGCACTAAAACTCCAAAATTTCCTAACCCCATTGGGTCTATTAATGAATGTAATACTTCCCTACGTCGCAAAACTTCATCAATAGAAAATCCTTGATTATTTGATAATTCATTTAATCTATCTCCTAAACCTAACGCCATTAAAAATAAAGCCTGTTGAGTAAAACCTAGATTTTCCAATCCTGACAAAATTCCCTGTTTTTCCAATGCAGTAAAATCCACATGAGCCGTAATATCTTGTCGCCCAATACTCCAATATAAGTCATTATTTCGATGATGTTGATAATAACATTGTAGAGTTCCTTGTCTGCGAGTGGGATTATAATAACGTTGTGCTTGATAACCATAATCAATTGTTAACAAATATCCCTTTTGTAGCTTAGAGGCAACAGTATTTATCCAATCTAAAGCCTGTAATTTTACCTCAGTTTGATAACCTTCTGCGTCTGGAAATGCAAGTAAATCTATACCCACTAAATTAAAATATTCAGCAATTCTAGAAGTAGAAGTTTCACCACTTATTTCTATAAACTTTCCATCAGAGTCAGAACTTACATAAACTTCTCGAAGTTCCTGATTTTCTATGATAATTTTATGTACTGGAAAAGCATCCACTAATTCATTAGAAAATAAACACCCTGTAATTGAACTATGAGAAATTTCATCCCAATCACACCACCTGACTTTATATGAGTGTAACCTTTGTTTTTGCTCTTCTTTTAAAACTTCAGACTTTTCGATAATCAGATATTCTATTGTTTGGAAAAAATCTAAATATTTTTGTTTTAAATATCCTAAAACTTGCTCTGCTAAAATTCCCTTGCCAGCACCCATTTCTACCAGAGTGAAGTTATTAGGTCTTTGGAAAATATCCCACATTTGCACAAATTGTTCTGCTAATAATTCTCCAAAATCTGCACTCCAATGAGAAGATGTTAAAAAGTCTCCTTGTTTACCAATATTCACAGGATGACTTGCATAATAACCATATTGGGGATGGTACAAAACTAAATCCATATATTCAGCAAAAGTAATCCGTTTTTTTGGAGATTCATAAATGCTTTGATGGATAATTTCACACAAATTTTCGTTACTGTTGTTGATAGTTATTTGTTGTTGATTCATAATTTTTTGTAGTGCGGGCATCTTGCCCGCGACTGATGTACCTTAATAATATAAAATACCCTTAATGTACCTTACTACAGCGGTTTTCCTACACGGTAGACCACAGGACGTTCCATGGAACGTCCCTACAAGGTTTGATGTTTTAAGATGTAGTTCATCAATTTGAAAAGCGCTGTAATATGAAATACGTTCTATTATCTTTCCCTTCTTCCTTCCTCCTCCTTCCTTCTTCAAAATTATTCCTGAACCTTTTCCTCGGTTAATTTTATCCTTGGCAAAGGAATCAACATAGAAACTTTTTGCCGATATTCCTGATATAAATCTCCATAAATAGAAATCA
>NZ_CEZPJD010000338.1:0-8354 GCF_983059655.1 Okeania sp. | reverse complement strand
AGCTGCTGTAGAAGCTCCTTCTATCAATGGTTAATTACTAGTTGATTGATTTAATCTTAATTAATAAAAAAGCCCTCCATTTGTGAGGGTTTTTTTTTGATTTGTTTGATGGAAAATTTCACACAAAGGTTAGCTCAAATCAAACAGCTTAGTATATCAAATCTTCATCTAAATTCTTCAAAAAATTAAAGTTTCCCAGAATTTGGCTTTATTGGTACTTAGACATTTTTTGGCAAGAAAAATAGACATCTCCAGAAAAGAGGGGACAGGGAACAGGCAGGGAAGAACAATTGATAATTTATGGATAAGAATTGATTGTCTTTTTGATTTTTGGAGATGTCTAATGCGTCAAAGTCAGTCTAGACAAGGGAATTACGTCAAAGCCTTAAAAATGGCTAGAACCTTTGGTAATTCAGGATTTATGCTTTTTCGACGTAAAAACCTCTGTCCATCTATGATTTGAGCCTATTTTCTTACTTTTGCAGAATGTGGGTTAACTATAACGTTATAGTTTTTCAACATAGAAATTTATGAAAAAACCAAGTTTTCAGGTTCTCCTGCTGAAGTCCTGATTCAGTTTATGATAAAAAATAAAATATGAAATATATAAGCTGAATCTTTATGGAATCTGCTGTCGATTTTCCCACTGAAGCAAAGACACCAGAAAAATTGCCAGTGATAGAAACTACTAATTTAGGTAAATTTTACCGCACTGGTTTTTGGATGAATCAAAAAATAGAATCTCTTAAAAGCTGTACTTTGACAGTTTATCAAGGAGAAACTTTTGGACTTTTGGGACAAAATGGTGCAGGTAAAACTACCCTACTTAAAACTTTATTAGGAATTGTACGCCCTACATCTGGATCGGGAGTTTTATTAGGAGAGCCAATAGGCGATCGAGTAATTAAAGAAAAAATTGGTTACTTGCCAGAAAATCCTTACTTTTACGAATATTTAACTGGATGGGAATTTCTAGAATTTGTGGCAGGATTATTTCAAATACCAAAATCAATACAAAAACAAAGAATTCCAGAATTACTAGACCTAGTTGGGTTATCTAAATCAACGGCTATCAGAAAGCAATTACGTCAATATTCTAAAGGAATGTTGCAAAGAGTTGGTATGGCACAAACTTTGATTAATGACCCTGAGTTAGTATTTTTGGATGAACCAATGTCAGGTTTAGATCCAATGGGGCGTTATCAAATCAGAGAAATTATTATTTCACTCAAAAAACAAGGTAAGACTATTTTTTTTAATAGTCATGTTTTGTCTGATGTGGAGAAAATATGCGATCGCATTGCTATTCTTGCAGAGGGAGAATTAATTTGTATTGGTACTTTAGATGAAGTATTAGGAACTAATGAAAGTTATTATGTCAAGGGTAAAAGTGGTAATCTGAAGATTCTTAAACAATGGATACCTGATTTAGAATTTGAGCATAATTTTTGGCAAGGTCATTTGCAAGGAGACCCCAAAGAATTTTTAGTTAGTGTGGGATTAATGAAAGCTACACTAATGAAAATGAATATAGAAAGGCTTAGTTTAGAAGAGTATTTTATGCAGCAATTACGAGAAAGGGGTATTTTTTCCAGTAGGGAATAGATTACATCATGTAACCTCTCCGGGGAGCTGCGCTAACGGTTGAATAAGATTGTACCCAGTAAATGTAGATAGAAAATCCAACATATCTCTTGTACAGTATGCATTGTGCCGTTTTGTCAAAGGGTAAGTTTATACCAAATCCGGTTTACATGGTAAGTTTATTGTTAGGGTAAGGCAGAAGGCATAAGGCATAAGGGTTAGAAGCGTTTGGACAAATTCGCTTTTCATAACTGGATTTGGTATCAGGTATAAGAGACTGTTTGTAAAACAAATCTTAAGAACAGCCAGATTTTTTAGTACTAAGCTTTCGTAACATTAATCTAATCATTGCATTGTAAATCAGAGCTTCACTAATCTCTGGCAGTTGTTCATCATAGATTTAACTTACATTCCGCACGTCAAAATGTAGTAAATAAATCTAGGCGCTGAAAAGCTTGTCTAGCAATAACCATAAAGTTTATAAATAAAAATACATATTATACAGACTATTGCCAGTTTTTCTTAATAAAAGAAGCTGTAATCCATCTTATTCGTAAAAAATACTTTTGTAGTATGCTTGTCGTGTAAAACGTGGGGTTTAAGATAGCTTTAAGATTAGGGAAGATATTAAACAAATATAAAATCAACAAATACTATTTTTTATATTGGTTACTATCTAAATCTTAAAATCAATTAATCAAAACTTTTTTACTTAATTGTTGATTGTTTTTTTTGAATTTTCTAGCAATAGTAACTGCTAAAAAAATTTGCCAAGCTTTCAGATAAAAAACTGCTGGTAATAACATATTTATAGCTGTTAATAATTGTTTTTGTTTGAGAGCGATTATACCCCAATGTAGATTCATATATTGCCGTATATCTTCAATATCTGGGATTATATTAGAATACTTTTCATTAACTTTATTATAAATTTTTTCTTTCATCAAAATATTAGTATTACAGCGTTTTTCAAGGGAAATTTTTCTGTCATATCCCCCTATCCAAATAGTACGATAAACTAAACATTTGTTGATAAAAATAGCATCACCAAACTCAGCAATTCTAATCCAAGAATCAATATCATCGCAACTCCTTAAATTAGTATCCCATCCTCCAGATTCTAAAAAAGCATCCCTACGAAAAGCAACTTGAATAGGAGTACCAAATGGCAGTAATTCTAGTAACATTCCATAGTGAATATCTTCTTGAAGAATATAAAATGCTGATCCAGGTCCTGTTTTATAAGTACGACTAATTTCTACCTGATGAAAATCAACTTGTGCTGCCTGACAAGAAAGAATTACTGCTTGAGAATGAAGAGTAATTGCTTTAGTCATTTCCTCTATACAATTAGATGCTATGTAGTCATCATCATCTAAAGGTTTTATCCAATCTCCCTGAGCATTTTGTACGCCTAAATTCATTGTCGCTGCATGGCCTTGGTTGGAAGAAGTACAATAGTAAATGACGCGATCTCCTAAGCTATTGACATAGTTTTTTGTACCGTCTACTGAACAGTCATCAACTACTATGATTTCACATTCAACTGTTTGTTCTAATGCTGAATGAATTGCCCGCTTTAATAACTCTAAGCGATTATAAGTTGTAATTATGATACTAAATTTCATTGGCAAACTTTTATCTATGATTTAATTAATAAGCTAAAAATATAAGCGGAAATATTTCCACACTTTATAGAACCCATTTGGGGTCTATTTAACAAGTTACAAGTCCAACACCCATCTGGGTTTGATGATTCTGGTAGTAATTTTTCATGATTTTTCCCTTATAGTTATTAGGCACCTTAAAATGGCTTCTATACGCCCCGTAGGAAACCTCGCCAATTACTCGCTTTTAACTTCCGCGTAGTGGCGCAAAAAGGCAGCTATGCTGGAGGCTTTAGTTATCTAGGATAGCAGCTATGCTGAAGGGAAGAAAGGTTATTATACAAGCTTTTGAACCTTTTTTAACTGGTTAGTTATTTGATTATCCTGCACTAGAGTACCGCATTATAATATGCTGGAGCTGATAATGGAAAAATGCATAATACCAAATTTGTTTCTAAGTTGCATAGAATAATATTTTGATCGGAGTTTACTGTAGATAAACACAGAAATACTTAATGATTTACTCCTGTTAAGCACCATGATTTTCTCCTAATTTATGAGTAAATAGGAATGAGGATTTATTAACTTCTAGATTTTCTACACATAAGTATTTCAGTGAAATAATCATAGATAAAAACTTTGGATATTATTTAATTATCATTCCATATTTTTTTCTATAGTTAAATGATTGTAAAAGATAGTTAAGAATTAAATGTTTTGGCTAGTGTAAGCAAGTATGATGAAGTAGAAAGCTAAACCAAGATTAAATTAACATCCAGGAGTAAAGAAACGAAGAAGTTAAACTATCTAAGGATCTACAGCAGCAAGAAAAAAAAGTTATTGTCAAAAACACTATTATCACAAGATGTATTAATATTAATGACTTGTGACTAAATTGAAAAAGTAAAAGTAATTTTAAATTTAAATTTAGGAGAAAAATTTAATGGCGATTGCTACAATTAATCCAGCAACAGGAGAAACAATAAAAACTTTTGAACCAATCACAGATGCAGAGATTGAAACAAAACTAGAGTTAGCAATAACAACTTTCCACCAATATCGTCAAATTCCCATGACTAAACGTGGGGAATGGCTATTAGCAGCAGCCGATATATTAGAGAAAAATGCTGAAAAATTTGCAAATATAATGACCCTGGAAATGGGTAAAACTGTGAGTGGGGCGATCGCCGAAGCTAAAAAATGTGCCTTAGTCTGTCGCTACTATGCAGAAAATGCAGCAAAATTTCTCGCTGATGTACCAGCACAAACTGATGCAAGTAAATCCTTTGTCCGTTATCAACCATTAGGCCCAGTGCTAGCTGTCATGCCTTGGAATTTTCCCTTTTGGCAAGTTTTCAGATTTGCTGCACCAGCTTTAATGGCAGGAAATGTAGGTTTATTGAAACACGCCTCTAATGTTCCCCAATGTGCTTTGGCCATTGAAGAAATATTTAAAGAAGCAGCTTTCCCAGAAGGAGCATTTCAAACCCTATTGATAGGTTCCGATAAAGTAGCAAGCATTATGGCAGATGACCGAGTAAAAGCAGGAACTTTAACTGGAAGTGAACCAGCAGGAATGGCTTTAGCAGCAATAGCAGGTAAATCAATCAAAAAAACTGTTTTGGAATTGGGAGGTAGCGACCCATTTATAGTATTAGAAAGTGCTAATTTAGAGCAAGCTGTATCTACTGCAGTTACAGCTCGAATGTTGAATAATGGCCAATCTTGTATTGCAGCCAAACGCTTCATCTTGGCAGAAACCATTGCTGAAGAATTTCAACAGCGCCTAGTAGAAAAATTTGAGGCTTTAAAGGTAGGAGACCCTATGTTGCTAGATACTGATATTGGTCCGTTGGCAACTCCATCTATTCTTCAAGAGTTAAATGCTCAAGTAGAAGCTTCTGTTGAGAAAGGAGCAAAAGTTCTAACAGGAGGTCATCTTTTATCTGACAGTCCCGGAAATTTTTACCCTCCTACTATTCTGGCGGAGATTCCAGTAAATTCTCCTGCTTATGAAGAGGAATTTTTTGGTCCTGTTGCCTTAATATTTCGGGTTGCTAATATTGATGAAGCAATAGAGTTGGCCAACAATACCCCCTTCGGGTTAGGTGCAAGTGCATGGACTACAGATACAGCCCAGGCAGATAGGTTAATATCAGAACTAGAAGCAGGTGCAGTTTTTATCAATGGTTTAGTCAAGTCTGACCCGCGTCTGCCTTTTGGTGGGATTAAACGTTCTGGCTATGGTCGAGAACTTAGCAAAGAAGGAATTCTAGAATTTGTCAATATTAAGACAGTTTGGATTAAATGATTAAGTATCTGGCCCTTGGTAAAGTTATAGTCGTTTAACTTAAAAATGAGACGTTTTTTCCTCTGAAGCTTCTTCAGAGCAAGAAAGCTTTGTCTCAATCTAAAGTTAAATGAATATAATTTATTCTACCTATTCAATAGCTTTTAGGATTTATAGCAATTACTTAAAATATTGTCATACGTTAGATTTGATATTTCTCAATCCTAGAAGTTGAATTGAGGGCTGAATATTTAATGATTTTTATTATTTTCAGAGTTACTTTTACACTCTAATTTAAAGATAATGTTGCTTTTAAACTTGGGTCTTATACTATTGAAAAACAAGAAGATCACGAATATTTTTGGCGGTCAAAAATACTCAAGATAGGGTATAAAGCTTCTCCTTCAAAGGAGAAAAAAATTATTCTAGCCAATCATATCCTTGATTAGACAATTTGTTTTTATCCACTAAGAGCAATTCGTAAAAATAATGCTATACTTACGAAAAACTTCAGTTATTAAGTAATAATAATGATTGATTAATGTTTTGAGCAATTAAATTATTTGTATGAAGTAAAGGTATGTTATTCATTATTCATCTAATATTTACAGACCTTGCATTCAAATATTTTTACTACTTTCTGCTCTTAAGAAAGTGTAGCAAAAATGCGCGTTTTTATAAAAACCTTGAAAGCATCCTGTGAGATGCTACCTAACTGTAGGCAGGAAAAATAATTTTTACATCTGCCACTCAAGTATATTTTTTACTCCGTTTTGCCAGCTTTAACTCAATGTTAAATGTATTTCACTCAGTACTTAATTACTTGAGAAAAAAAGTTAAATAGAAGTTTAATTCATCCTGAATCAAGAAAATAAAAAAAGAATCACTCATATAACTTGTATTTTAAAATTCAGCATTACATTTCAGCCTATAATTTTAGACAAATAGTCGAAATTATCTTTCGCTGTACAGGTAAACCACCTCAATTTAAAGTTTTAATCTTCGATTTAGTTTTCTAACACCTTTAACTAGAGGAGAAAAATAGAAATGAATACTGCAGAATTATTGGTAAAATGCCTCGAAAATGAAGGCGTCAAATATGTATTTGGACTCCCTGGAGAAGAGAATCTGAATATCTTAGAAGCTCTCAAAGATTCCCCAATTCAATTTATAACTACCCGACATGAACAAGGTGCCGCTTTTATGGCAGATGTCTATGGTCGTTTAACAGGAAAAGCAGGAGTTTGTTTATCAACATTAGGCCCTGGAGCTACTAATTTAATGACAGGTGTTGCTGATGCTAATTTAGATGGCGCACCTTTAGTAGCAATTACAGGTCAAGTTGGTACAGATCGAATGCACATTGAATCTCACCAGTATTTAGATTTGGTGGCAATGTTCGAGCCAGTAACTAAATGGAATGCTCAAATTGTTCGCCCTAGTAATACACCAGAAATTCTACGCAAAGCATTTAAAGTAGCTCAACAAGAAAAACCAGGTGCAGTCCATATTGATTTACCAGAAAATATCGCGGCCATGTCTGTAGAAGGGCAACCTTTGAATCGTGATAAACGAGAAAAATCTTATTCTGCTTATCAAAGTATGACTGAAGCAGCAGTAGCAATTTCTAAAGCTAAAAATCCTGTAATTTTAGTCGGAAATGGAGCGATTCGGGCTAATGCAAGTGAAGCTTTAATAGAATTTGCCACACAATTAAATATTCCTGTTGCTAATACCTTTATGGGTAAAGGTGCAATTCCTTATACTCATCCTCTATCTTTATGGACAACAGGATTACAACAACGAGATTATATTAGTTGTGCTTTTGACCAAACAGATTTAGTTATTGCAGTTGGTTATGACTTGATAGAATATTCTCCGAAAAAATGGAATCCTCAAGGTCAAATTCCTATTATTCATATTGCAGGAGCACCAGCAGAAATTGATAGTAGTTATATTCCTATTGCTGAAATAGTCGGAGATATTTCAGATTCTTTGAATGAAATTTTACGACGCTCTGACCGAATGAATCAAGTAAGTCCTACTGTATCAGAAATTAGAAAAAATCTTCGCTCTGAATATGAGGTGTACAGTCAAGATAATGACTTTCCAATTAAGCCTCAAAAACTAATTTATGATTTACGTCAAGTAATGGGGCCAGAAGATATTGTTATCTCTGATGTTGGTGCCCATAAAATGTGGATTGCTAGACATTATCATTGTGACCGTCCTAATACTTGTTTGATTTCTAATGGATTTGCCGCAATGGGTATTGCTATTCCTGGAGCGATCGCTGCTAAATTAGTTCATCCTGACCGTAAGGTAATAGCTGCAACAGGGGATGGTGGGTTTATGATGAATTGTCAAGAGTTGGAAACTGCTTTACGAGTAGGTACTGCTTTTGTAACTTTAATTTTTAATGATGGTGGTTATGGTTTGATTGAATGGAAGCAGGAAGACCATTTTGGTCAGTCGTCTTTTATTAAGTTTGGCAATCCAGATTTTGTTAAGTTTGCTGAAAGTTTTGGTTTGAAAGGTTATCGAGTTGAGTCTGCTACTGATTTAATTCCTACTCTGAAAGAGGCTCTTGCTCAAGATGTTCCGGCTGTAATTGATTGTCCTATTGATTATCGAGAGAATGCTCGTTTTAGTCAAAAATCAGGTGGTTTAAGTTGTTCTATTTAGTTAGTACACTATAGGGACGTTCTATGAAACGTCCCTACAAGATTTGATATGTGAAGATGTGGTTCATCAAGAGTGAAAAGCGCTTTCAACAATGAATAATGAATAATTACCTCTCCTTGAAATAAGAGGATTGACAAAGAGATGAAAATTTTTCTTCTCTTGGTAGATTGGATATGGCGAGGTCTCCT
>NZ_CEZPJD010000337.1:0-8371 GCF_983059655.1 Okeania sp. | reverse complement strand
TAGTATCAATGAAACCTACACTTAGCATGAGTCAAATCAAACAGAAAGCCTTAGAAGTAGGATTTCACAAAGTTGGGATTGCTTCAGCAAATGAGTTAAATTTAGACAGAAAAAGATTGCAGGCATGGTTGAATAAAGGCTATCAAGCAGACTTAAGATGGATGTCTAACCCCAAACGTCAAAACTTGAAGCTAGTTATGCCAGAGGTCGAATCTATTATTTGTGTTGCCCTCAACTATTACACGCCACATCAACATTCTGAAAATTCTGAAATAGGTAAAATTTCTCGCTATGGGTGGGGTAGGGATTATCATAAAGTCATGCACCAAAAGTTAAAAGCTCTGACTAACTGGTTGCAAGAGCAAGAAAAGGAAATTTTAACCAGGTATTATGCAGATACAGGTCCCGTGCCAGAAAAGCTATTAGCACAACAGGCAGGTTTGGGCTGGATAGCAAAAAATGGTAATTTAATTACTAGAGAATATGGTTCATGGGTCTTTTTGGGGGAAGTGCTAACTAACTTAGAGTTGACAAGCGATCGCTCTCATACTCAACATTGTGGTAGTTGTACTCGTTGTTTGGAAGCTTGTCCGACTAATGCGATCGTAGAACCTTTTGTTGTTGATGCAAATCTTTGTATTGCTTATCATACAATAGAAAATAGAAATCCTGAACTACCTGAACATATTAAATCAAATTTAAAAGGATGGGTCGCGGGTTGTGATATTTGTCAGGATGTTTGTCCTTGGAATCAACGATTTGCTCAAAAGACAAATATTGATGATTTTCAACCTTATCCTGGTAATTTAACTCCTAAGTTAACAGAACTAGCAGAGATATCTGAACAAGATTGGGATAAGCAATTTCCAGCTTCCGCGCTACGACGTATTAAGCCAAATATGCTGCGACGAAATGCTCGTGCTAATCTTTAATGAAGTCAAGGTTAAAGTTATCCACTTCTATAAATTAGGTTTATTAGATTTATAGTAGTCGCAGGAAAGGTGAGGACATATCAAAAGCATAAAACTGAGACAACGCCAGATTTTTCTTTCTGCCTTCTGCTATACATTGTTGAGTCATAGTTAAGGTTTGCGTTCATAAAGTCTGTTGGTAGAAGTAGGAGACAGGAGACAACCTACCCCTAACCCCTCCAGTGGAGGAGAAATGGAAATTCATTAGGAGGTAGTCGTAAAAATTTTCCCAAGATTGTTCTCCCATAATCATCCCAAAATACTAGCTTTTTGAGCTTGAGCGACCGAAAAGCTTGCACTTTTTTCGCTCCTTTAAAGGCACTTACCAATATCAGTCAATGCTTTTATATTAGATCGGTAAGCCCTAATTATTAATTGTTGAAAAACAGCCTCTAATGATAGAATCAGAAAGCAATTAGTAATTGTTATATAATAATGATAAAAACAGTTATTTTTGATTTTGATGGTACATTGGCAGATACTTTCGATCTGATTTTTGCAATTACAAATGATTTATCAGTTGAATTTGGATATAAACAAGCTAAGAAGGAAGAAATTCCAGAAATTGAAAAATTAAGCCCTCTACAAGTTATTAATCAATCAGGAATATCTATTTTTAAAGTTCCTTTTTTATTAAGAAGAATTAGAGCAGAATTTCAAAAAGAAATTAACAATGTTAGTTTGTTTGATGGTATTAAAGAAGTTTTATTAGAATTGAAACAGCATGGTTATCAACTGGGAATAATTACTTCTAATAGTTACAAAAATGTCGAGTTTATCTTAGGAAAATATGATTTATTAATATTTGATTTTTTAATTTCAGGTGCAACTCTGTTTGGCAAAGATAAGATTATTAAAAAATATATAAAAACCGAGAATATTCAACTAGAAGAGATCGTTTATATCGGAGATGAAGCTAGAGATATTAGTGCTTCTAAAAAAGCTAAAGTAAAAGTAATAGCCGTGACTTGGGGATTTAACTCTAGAGAAGTGTTATCGGATTATCAGCCAGATGCTTTAGTCGATAAACCACAAGAACTAATAGCAGTAATTAATAACTTTTGAATCAAGTAAAAACTATAGATGAATAGTGATAATCTTAAACTTGATTTAGATCAAGTCCGTTTAGTTCAGTATAAAAAAATATTCCATCTTCACCCAGAGCGGAAAGAATTCTGTTTGCGGAGCATTCCGTAGGAAATTCTGATCCACTATCTTATTACACCGATGCTACTGGATTTGATATTACTTCAATATCTAGTAGTATGATGCCAAATATAGCCAATTTTTGCTACACTTTATTAAGATTAGGGACTAGGGTTTTACTGAATAATACTATTTTAAAAAAGAATTTGTTTGAATAATAAATACAATAGAACTCAGTTCCGCGTTCCGCGCTCGTGCATACTTTCTAAGAGATGTCCCTTTGACAAAAAAGATAATTTATGTTTTAAAAACTGGTATTGAAGCTATTAATTATGTACGTTACCCTATCGACAACACCCCTAGACACTGCTAGCCCACTAGTTTTATTATATTGACCATAGCCATATTACTATAATATCATGTCCGGGTAATTAGTGATAAAAAAACTTTCTACTCTTTTTTCCTCCTGACTCCTGACTCCTCCTTTATTATTGATAACTATTCAATCGGATATGATATAAGAACCGTAGTATTAATTGGCATTATCCCGGCAATGTCTCACAGAATAGTGCGGGTCTTCTAACAACTTAATAAAATCAAAATTTAATCAAGTAATGTCACAAAATATAAGTCAAGCATAAATTAAGAAAAAAACTATAGATATAGATAACTGTGTTGGATGTCATCATCCTATTAGACATAAATTTTCCACACCCTTTTTGTAGCATAATTTTTAATAATTAGTATGTATAATGATATGTACAATTAAGTTATCCAACTTCTACAGGTAAAATACTATGGAGATTACTCAAAATTCTTTTCAAACTCCCACATCTCCCACAAAAATTTTAATTATTGAAGATGAACTTATTGTCGCGGAAAATATTGCTAGGAATCTTCGTAAATTAGGATATGAAGTAATCGGAATTGTAGACTCTGGCGAAGAAGCAATTCAAACTGCAACAAAACAACATCCTAATTTAGTACTAATGGATATCATGCTTCAAGGAGATTTGGATGGCATTGAAGCTGCTGGGTATATTCGCTCTCAATTAAAAATACCTGTTGTTTATATGACTGCCTATGCAGACGATGATACATTAGGCCGGGCAAAGTTAACCGAACCTTATGGATATCTAGTCAAGCCATTTAAACCTCAATCCTTAAAAACTACAATTGAGATTGCCCTTCAGAAATATCAAGGCGAACAAACTACAGAGTCACAGTACATTAAGCAAATTGAAACTGTAAAATCTCAACTTAATAAGTTAACTAATCAAGAAAATCCAAGTCTTTTAAGTAATCGGCTTCTATTGTCAGACAAATTCGATCGAATTATTAGTAATACAGCCAATTCAAAAACACAATATTCTGGAAAAGAACAAGATTTTGTACCAACTATTCCTATTATTTATTTAGGTATAAATCGCTTTAAACGAATTGATGATTTAGGATACGATTGGAGCGATTTATTGATTAGAAATATAACAGAAAGAATCAATAAGTTTATTAGTAATAATAGCGTGATAGCTCGCTTAAATACAGATGAATTCGTGATTGTCCTAGAATCACTTCATCAGAAGATAGAAATTACAGGTATAACTCAAAATATCCTACAGCAATTTGTCGAACCTTATGTGTTAAAGCAGCAAAAGTTTTTGATTAGTGCTAATGCTGGAATTGCTCTTTATCCTATTGATGGAAGACAACTGGGGCAATTACTTTTAAAAGCCAGAAAAACCATGGAATATGCCAGAAGAAAGGGCAATAATCAATATTATTTTGATAATGAAGTAGGTAAGGATCAAAACAGCCATACTTTGCAGTTAGAGAATGATTTACATTCGGCACTTTCAAGTAAACAATTTAAGATTGTTTACCAACCAATAATTAATTTAAAAACAGGCAAAATTGTAGGTGCTGAAGCTCTGCTGCGCTGGCAAAAATCTGACGGCTCTATAATATTACCAAGACAATTTTTACCCTTAGCGGAAGAAACAGGATTAATTGAACCAATAGGTGAATTTGTTTTGAAGACTGCTTGTGAAAATGTTAAAGCTTTGCAGGATATTGGGTTAGGAAAAATACGAGTAGGAGTCAACATATCTGCTCGCCAGTTAAATCAATTAGATTTACGTCAAAAGTTAGTTAAAGTTCTTTTAAATAGTGGTCTAGCTCCTAATTACGTCGAGTTAGATTTTAATGAAAGTATTTTAATTACAAATGAAACAAAGGCAATACGAAGTTTACATGGTTTAAAAAGTTTAGGCATTCAAATTTCTATAGATGATTTTGGTACTGGTTATTCTTCCTTAAGTTATCTGCAAAAGTTCCCCATTGATAGTATAAAAATCAATCAAAATTTTATTAATGCAATAAACAACAATCCTACGAACCAAGTTATTGTCTCAGCAATTATTTCTATGGCTCACAAATTAAATATACGAGTTATTGCTGAAGGAGTTGAGACCGAAGAAGAATTGGCTTTTTTAGTTAAAAATCAGTGTGATGAACTTCAAGGTTATGTATTTCATCGTCCGTTACCTTTGGTAGAATTTGCATCCTTAGCAGAGTCTTTAGCTATTTGTCCTCAAATGATTAATGATTGGATACAGGGAAAAGAAAAAAGAAAAGGAAAATGAAATAATGTATCTATTAGTTATTAGTTTTATCTTCTGAAATAGGAATTATCTCCCAGTTATGTGTTTCTAGAATAGGTGCAATATCTATAACTGCTTGCTGCCGTAGAGCAATAACTTGTTTAATCTGACAAAGTCCTTCTAACTGAATTTTATTCATAGAAGTAGCTCTACTAATAGTTTCATTATTTTTGCAATATAAATATCCAGTAGCTTGATTACCAATACCTCGAAGTTTAAGATGGTATAGTTTTATATGTCGATAAAGAAAGTGATTTGGAGTAACAATAATTTGTATTTTGCTCATTAACCGTAGAAGTTATATTTTACAGTAGTACAATAATTGGGTGCAGACATTTATCGATAGCTAAAACCTTTTTACCGAAGAATTAATAATTAAATAATTCAGGTTTAAAGCCTCCCCTTTTAAGAGGAAAAAAAGAAATAATATTTCCTTATTTTCAATTCCGTAACGGTTTTAACCAGAGGTAATTATCAATTATCCATTATCAATTATCCATTAATGAAAGTTTGCTATTTCCTGTTCTCTGTTCTCTAGCACTTAGCGCTATAGGTATTCTAGAAAATTTCAAATAAATAAACATGGGTAGAGTTTGAGGAATTGTTAATTATTGAAGATTCATTGAGGCTCTGGC
Organism: Okeania sp.; assembly: GCF_983059655.1. NCBI lineage: Bacteria > Bacillati > Cyanobacteriota > Cyanophyceae > Oscillatoriales > Microcoleaceae > Okeania > Okeania sp. The sequence continues at coordinate 2,959 of NZ_CEZPJD010000337.1, read as the reverse complement.
TAAATACGCCATCAAGTTAGTTATTTTTTTGTCAACTTAATCTAACTAAATATCAATTTTTTTTTTCTTTAAAGTAGAACGAATTTGTTGTATCAAATTTTCCTTATCTTTTTTATTATTCAATATTTGCATTTGCAATTCAGAAATATCTGTATTTTTTTCCTCAAACTTTTCTTTATAGTTATTGACTATATTTCGATCTCGATCCAGATTTTCTTGAGAAATATGATTAACTTTACTAAATTCTGTAACAGCAGACGAATTTACTGCCGATCGCTCTAAGTTTGGTTGTTGAACTAATTTTTCTAACTCATCTAATGTTGCTTCAGAGCGTTGATTATTTTCTACTAGAGACTTAACAATTTGCTTACCAGTTTCAGCTAAGTTGTTAAGTTCAGAAATTTTCATGATTAAGTTATTAGCTACTAAATTCATTTGACGACCTGCTTGTGAAGTTTCATTCACCAATTTTCCAATCTCGTTAGTAATATGACTAAAACCACTAAGTTCAGAATTTGAATGACCAGCAACAATAGCGGCTTGTATTGCCAAATGTTTGGCTTGTTTACTAACTGTTTCAATTTGATGAGATGTAGAGTTGATTAGTTTAAGTTCATTGGTAAACAAGTTGCCAATATTGAAAATTTCATCCATATTTTTGTTGATTTTTTGTACTCCTTCAAATGTGGCATAAAATGCTTTTTTTCCTTCCTGAGAAATAAAACCAGTAATTTCCTTCAATCTGTGGTTCAGGTCATGAATTTGTTCCGATTGACTAATTATGTCATTTTGCTGCACTTCTAATAACTTGTGTCTAATTAAAATTTCTTGTTTTTGCGATCGTAATGCTGCTGTATTTTGTTGGAGTTTTTGCTGTTTATGTTTAAGCTGAATCAAATAATTTTTAGCAGAATTTTTGTGGCGAGACAACTCATCATTTACTTCTTTCAGTACATGGGATTGAGCTAAGATTAAAGTTTGAAAATTCAGTAAAAAATAAGTAGAAAAAACAGGCTGTTTTTTGTTTGCAATTTTAATTACAAGGGGTTCATAAACATTTTCTTCAGAACGATTTAGTGCTATCTGTACAGCTAAATGAATTTTTTCTTCAGCTAGTAAGATTAAACAGTTATCTAAATATTTAGTTGGAGTTGCTTTTAAAAAATATTGAATCGGACGTTTGATAAATAGTTCTCTTCCATAAGGAGAACTCATTTGTTCGTGAAAGTAGCGCCGAGAAATCATGCCAAAAAACTTTTCATCGGAAGCGACTATAACCCCAGGTAAATCAGGTTGTTCATGAAAGTGATATTCAACTAATTCTAGGGAAGTCATCGGACTTACTTGAAAATCAGTCAGTGGTAATTCTCTAAGGGTAGATTCAGAATTTAGCTTTGGTAGATTAACAATAGATTCTAGAGTGTTTGCCATGGTAAAACATCCATTTTATTTATGAAAGAGCTTTGGAAAAATCTAGAGTAGTTTAATTATTATAATTTAGATTCATTTATTGTATAAGCTATCAGTTAATAACGTCAATTGTCATTTATAACTCATTTCAATAGATGTTGGTTGTTGCATAAATTATCCCTAGTAGTTTAACTTTGCCTTGACATAGATATGATAGGAAGTATCTAAACATTAATTATCAAATTCAGGCAATAGACTTTTCCAAAATTTAAAAATTAAAGCAATTATTATCGATCAATTGTCAATGATTTATTTCTTGTACCAATAGATAATTGATAATTAATCCATTCGGTTTAAAGCCTCTCCTTTTAAGGAGAAAAAAGCGATCGAGAGATTGGGTTAGCGGAGCGGCTCTGATAAGAGCGGTTCTCCTGGTTATATCCAATCGACCAAAATAATAAATTAAATTTCCTTATCTTCAATGAACGTATCCCACTATTTTAAACAAGCTTATTTGTTTAAGTAAAATTTATTTGAAAAGCTTGATTTTTCGTTTTTAATTCTCAAAATATTTAAGGTTTTCAGCAAAAATATTATTAGTGGTATAGGTTCATCAAAAAAGGTTTTAACCAAAGGTAATTAGTTAGTAAGCATTCAGCTATTAGCTATCAGTTCTCAGCAAAAAAAAGGGGGTTTTAATGAATATAGACTGTTTCATCCAGCTTTGATCGTAAGTATAAATTTTGACTCAATTAGTAAAGCTTTTATCTAAAATTAAAAGCAATAGCTGATTGCTGATTGCTGACGGCTGTTTGCGCAGCATTCCGTAGGAAATGCTTACGGTAATTATCTATTAATTAACTGTTCTTTGTGCCTTCGTTTATGGAGATTTATAATTATTGATATGTACACACTCTTGATGTACAGAATTTGTAAAAAACAAAAAAAATAGATAATCAAGTTTGAAAATTTTATTAATTTTATCTATATCTTTAATTTCAGTATATTTTATATAAAATCAAAATATATAGCAATCTTATTTAAGTTATAAATTATCAACTATTCCTCCCTGATTCGGTGTTTCCTAATCCCTCTTTTAAAGAATATTTCTATTTTTTATCAAAATAATATGGGTCTAATACCAATTCCCAAAAATAATCCTATACTTCCGATGAATTTCAGTTATTAAGTAATAATAATGATTCAGTAATGTTTGTAAGAATTATCGGCATTAATCCAAAATATCTTATGCCTTTGAAACCTACTCCCTATTCCCAAGGAGATGTAGCAAAACTTTTGAGAAATGGTATAAAACCCCTCCTTTTAAGGCGAAATATTTTTGGAGCCTTGCTCAAATCCCCGTGACAAAAATAACTTCTGACTGTTCAGATGTGTGTCTTACATTCTGGAGGGGCTATGTGCGGAATTACTTCCGTATAGTAGTTGCCCTGTAGGGGAACTCAGAATTATACACTCGCTTCTATAGCAATGAGCGCTGGTATATTTACAAATTGCAGGATTGGCCAAATAGCTAAAAGTCTTATATGAT
>NZ_CEZPJD010000336.1:0-8392 GCF_983059655.1 Okeania sp. | reverse complement strand
AATATAATAATTTAGGCAATTACAACAACAGGAAGTATTGAAAAATACCTCTTTTTTTTTCCAAGAAATTTCAGTATCAAAAATCGCTGCATTAAATATTTATATTTTGATAAAATAATTTTAATAATTAGAAATAAATGTTTACTTAAACCTCTAGAAAAGAGTAATTAATTTAACTAAACTGAAAAGTATAAAAATTATATCCTTCTAAATATAATGCAAAAATATTATAAATTTTAACTAAAACTTGGTCTTTAGCAAGATTAAGTTGCCAAATAATTCAGCTTCACATTTACTGGTTAAGAGTGTCACAGCTACAAATAGTTCTTAACCGAAAAGTGAGGCCAAAAATTCAGCAGTACATGAAAAACTAAGCAGGAGTAAGTGGGAACGATGAAAGTTAATCAAGTTCTAAATCAATCTGATTATGAGCGTTACCAGATTGACCAAATAGTAGCATCTTTCATAGAAAAAAATCACGATTTACAAAACGTAATTAGTCAGGACAAGGCAATAGTAGAACGTCGCTTGCTAGAAGCAATGCTGCGGAAAACCCTCAAAGAACTATCTGATATCAAATTTGCTATAGATCAAGCAGCGATCGTTGCCATTACAGACCAAAGAGGTATTATTCAATATGTGAATGATAAAGTTTATGAAATATCTAAATATTCCAAGGAAGAGTTAATCGGAAAAAGTCATCGTATGCTTAACTCTAAACATCATCCCCCAAAGTTTTTTAGAGACTTGTGGTCTAGTATTAGCTCTGGTCGCGTGTGGAGAGGAGAAATTAAAAATAAGGCTAAAGATGGTAGTTATTATTGGGTTAATACAACGATCGTACCTTTTTTAAACAACTTTGGGCAACCTTATCAATACTTAGCTATTAGATTTGACATCACCGAACGCAAACGAGTAGAAGAAGCACTACAAGAAAGTCAAAAACACAACCAGAGTCTCCTCAATGCTATTCCCGACTTAATGTTACGCCTCGACTCAAAAGGAAATGTTCTCGACTTCTACCCATCAAAAGATGATGAAAATGCCCCCGAACCATCAGAATTAGTAGGAAAAACTATAGAAGAAATATTTCCTCAAGATATAGCTGTTTGGACTCGACACTATTTAAAGCTTACTCTCAGCACCGATCGAGTGCAAGCAGGAGAATATTCTACTATTATTAATCATAAGCTCTATCATTATGAAGCTCGTTATGTCAAAAGTGGTAAAAATGAAGTCTTAGCAATTATTCGCGATATCACAGAACGAAAACAAGGAGAAATTGCACTACAAGAATCAGAAAAACGCGAACGAGAAAGAGCATTGCAATTAGAAAAAGCTTTAAAAGAATTGCAAAAGACTCAAGCTCAATTAGTGCAGGCAGAAAAAATGTCTGGTCTAGGTCAAATGGTTGCTGGTATTGCCCATGAAATTAATAATCCAATTAGCTTTATATACGGCAATCTTCTTCATACAAATAGCTACATTAGAGACTTAGTACATTTATTGAATTTGTATCGGCAAAACTATCAAGATCCAATTCCAGAAATTCAAGATTTTGCTGAAGAATGTGATGCAGATTTCTTGATTGAAGATTTGCCTAAAATGGTCGATTCAATGAATATAGGAGCAAACAGAATTAGAGAGTTAGTTTTATCCTTACGAAATTTCTCTCGCTTAGATGAATCAGAGATGAAAAAAGTAGATATTCACTCTGGTATAAATAGCACTTTATTAATTTTACAACATCGTCTCAAAGCTACAGAAAAAAGGCCGGAAATAACATTGATCAAAGAGTATGGAAATTTACCCATGATAGAGTGTTATGCTAGTCAGTTAAATCAAGTATTTATGAATATTATTGCTAATGCAATAGATACTTTTGAGGAACAAGAAAAACCAGGAATTATTACTATTAAAACAGAAAAAATCCAGAAATCAGACACAGGAGTAAATCAAGATTTTATCAAAATTTCTCTATCTGATAATGGGCATGGTATTAGCGAATCTGTTCAAAATCGCATTTTTGACCCGTTTTTTACTACCAAACCAGTGGGTAAAGGTACAGGTCTAGGACTATCAATTTCTCACCAAATTGTTGTTGAAAAACATCAGGGAGAACTGAGATGTAGATCTAATCAAAATGAAGGTACATTATTTGAGATATTAATTCCAGTTAAGGCCGGAAATTGAAGAAGGTGTTATATCAAATCCGATTCAACAGTTATAGATTTTTAGTCTTTAGCAGTCAGGTAGGGTAGCGAGGTACAGAAGGAGAAAGAACCACAAAGATTTAGTAGTTATGACAATTGAAGAATTTTTTGATATCTAATTAGGGTTTGCTGAAAAAAGTTTTTTGATAAGGGTTAGGAGCCAGAATCCAGCATCCAGAATCCAGAAGTCAGGAGGAATGGGAATTATAGAAGAAATAATCAGAAGAATAGTACCTTGATTGTTTTGCCATAATCCTCCCAAAATGCTAACTTTTTGAGTATTTTAGACTGAAACAAGCGCACTTTTTTCGACCTAAAAATGCTTTGATATTTAATCAGCAAGTCCTAATTAAACGGATATGACATAAACCACTTCCACTGGTGGCTTCAATTTTCGTAGTATATGCAATTAACCGAATTTGTATTACCCATACTTTTAATTTTATAGAGCTGAAGCGCTGAGAGCTGACCGCTGAATACTTACCTATGAATTTAAGATATTTGGGCGAACTGCAATCAAGATTATGAATTATAAATACTCCTTTCACTACTTGCTCCCGAACAACCCATCAACAAACTAATCTGTAGAAATGTTCCATGCAATCTCTCTACCTATTAGACATCTCCAATAATAAAAAATAAAATAAATTATCCTACATGAATTATCAATTATTTCCCCCTACTCCCTACTCCTTATTTTCTGGAGATGTCTATTACCTGTTCCCTAAGTACTAAAATCATATTGAGTATCCCACTATTTTGTTACTATAAAATAATTTTTAATTGTCTTAAATCAGAGTAAGTATCTTCATGATTTCTATTGCTATTGTCTGACAATAATCAACCAATGTAAATCACCTATTTTATATATTTACTATAGAAAACAAGTCCAAAAAATCGTCAAAAATTATATAGAGATCTTGACGGTTTATAGGTATATTTATTTAGCAATAATTGCAAATATTTTCTAATAAATAAATACACAAAAAAAACCATAATCAAGTATCATAAAAAACCTCAAAAAAAGTAGTTATTTATACTTTTTTGTCATAGTAAATAGCTATTATATAAAAAGATGGAACAAAGCAAACAAAACAAAACATTCAGTTTATTAATTAAGGAGAAGAACCGATGGCAACATTAACAGCTTTAACTAAAGGTGGTACAGCTTGGACTCCTCAATATGTCGAATCTATTGACATGAATAAGTGCCTGGGTTGTGGTCGTTGCTTTAAAGTTTGTCATAGAAATGTTCTAGAACTTAGACCTCTCAACGAACATGGAGAATTTGTAGACGATGATGATGATGATGATGAAGTATTACGGAAAGTTATGACTATTGCTAATGCAGATGACTGTATTGGATGTGAAGCTTGTGCTAACATTTGTGGTAAGAAATGCTTCTCTCATGCTCCTTCAGCTGTGTGAATTTGGAAAAGTATCAACTCATACCGTTTCACGGAAGTCAACAGTCAAAAGTAAGATTTAGTAGACAGAAAACTTTGATGTTCTTCAAGTGAAATGGTATCAGAAATATTAATATAGAAGAATATAGAAGTTTGTGGAGTATCAGCTTTAGGTGTATTAGTGAAATTATTCACTCAAAGTCTGAACTCCCTGACTTTTTTTGTATAACTTTGTCAAAATTTGAAATTCTCACCGTTAAATCAAAGATTATAACGGTAGATTCTTGCGAGTGCTGACGCAAAGCTACGCTAGCGCAAATTCTTAACTAGGGCTTGCTGAAAAAGTCTTTTTTTAAGAGTAGGGGAGCGAGGGAGTAGAGGAGCAGGAAAGTAATTTTTTTTGCCCAACTTTTGCCTAAAATGGTAAATTTTCGAGCATTAATAGCTGAAAACCAGGTACTTTTTCACTACCCAAAGAGGCTAAAACCAATATCAGTAAATGCTTTGATATTTAATCAGCAAGCCCTAACTTAGGTAACAAATCAAACAAGTTAAGTCGTACCAACGTCAGAGCATCTCCACAAGATTTTTTGCTCCGTCTTTACGCTGAGGACACCCCAGTGCAGGCAGTGCGTTTTCTTTAACCATTTGCGCTACCACTATTAATCACTGTAACTGATGCTGGATTAATTTGCAGTTCCTCAATTAACTTACAACTTATATCATGTCCGGTTGAATAGACCTCTCCGGAAAAGAGGGAGTAGGGAGTATGGAGTAGGGAGTAGGGGAAAAGAATTGATGATTTATGCGTATGGGATTGATTTAATTTTTGATTATCACCAGATGTCTATTAGTTACACTTTGGAGGAATGAAGGCAGAAGGCAGAAGGTAGAGGGCAGAAGGAAAGAAAAGGCTTGAAGGGAAAAAGTTTTTTTATCACTAATTATCCGGACATAATATTACCACTTTAAAATTTATGATCTCATGTCCGGTAGCATCGCTTGTGTATAGAATTAATTTTCAATTGAAAGAAATCCTTACTGCCTTTCCTCCAGCAAAGCATAACTATTCAAGCAGACATGATCTGAGGGGCTGTCTGCATGGGGTTTTCCTCACAGTTCATACGCCCTGTCTCACCGTTAAATCAGCGTGATTATAACGGGAGTCCTCTTTCAACATTTTTGATAGTGCTACGCGCAAGTCATTACAGTAAAAAATTTACTCCTAAAAAGTTTCAGTTTAAAGATGTGGGAGTCATTCTATTGTCGCTACGCGGAAGTCAAAATTCAAAAGTCGGGCATCGAGTGTGTAATTATGAGGTCCCCTCAGAATGTAATATCATATCCGGATAATCAGTTATAAAAAAACCTTCTCCCTTTAAATTTTTCTTTCCCTCTCTTGGTCGGCGTTCCCTTGCAAAGTGTAACTATTCAACCGGACATGATATAAGACACACTCAAGACAGTTAAAAGTATTTATTGGTAAAGCTTTTAGGATTTTGTAACTGGTTAGTTATTTCTGCCATCCAGGTAATTATAACTATCACAGAATAAACTGTTAGTTATTTGACAGGAATAGATTTTACAAAAAAGTAATATATTGTTATTAGCAGTAACTATATATCTGGTAAGACAAACTTATATTTTGATTTCTATTTCTGGCCAGATTAACTGTTAAAAATACAGGCTGAAGTTAAATCCGGTTCTTCATGCTTTCTATAGAAGAAATCATAACCATTCAATTACTAAGCACAAATATTTTACTCAACCTTACTTGAATTATAGCGTAGCAGACTACAATAGACAAATTTTTGTCTGATTCTAGAGTCATAGCTTATCTTCTCAATTTAGAGGGTTTTAAAAAGCGGATTATATATAGTGCAGCTAAGTTGCATTAAATTGTCAAACTGAGGTAGCTGTTATGCCTGCTAAAGATTTTCTTAGTTCAATGCAAAAGAAAAGATTGCAAAAAGCCTTACAAGAAGGTAATTGCTCTCATTTCCGAGAACGAGTATTGATGTTACTTCTATTAAATGACGGAAAAACTTATTCAGAAATTTCTGCATTTATAGGTTGTTCTTATAGAACAGTTGCTTATTGGTGTGTACATGGAGACCCAGACCAATTAGATAGTTTACGAGATCGACGAGAGCATGGTAACTTTCGCAAAGCAACAGAAGAATACATTCAATTATTAATAGAAGTCAGCAAAAAATCTCCTCATCAGTTTGGTTTTGAATGTCAATACTGGAGTGGAGAACGTTTAGCAAATTATCTTGCTGAAAAGACAGGAATCAAACTTAGTGGTACTCAAGTCAGGAGAATTCTTAAACAAAAAAAAATTCAACTTCCCAAAGGGAAATTACAAGTTAATCATCGACCAAATACTACAGATAATCGATTAAAATGTTAAGCAACTCTCTCAATTATCAAAGTATAAACAGTTAATTGATGAGGTTAAATGCAGACAAATTTATTTTAAAAATATTTGTTTAGCATTTTTCCTTATTTTTTTGTTGCAGAATAGCAATGTTAATAATACTGACAAATATTAACTATTGCAAGTTAAATGTATAGCCACAAAAATCCTATAGTTATTTAAGCATAAAAAATAAAAATAATATTAATTTGCTTACTATGAACATCTAATCTAAAAAATTTATGAAATATTAATTCTTATTATTTAGTCAATTTAGTTTAAGTGAAAATACTTAAATCAACAAAAGACAAAAGATTTGATATCTTCACTTCATGTATAGATATGTAGTTATATAGCGATTCAGGAGAGAGCTATAATTAATCGACTAAATCAATTTATAGATGACGAGTAGTATAACTAGCATAATTTATCAACAGTAATAACAGGGGCGTGTTATGACTCACAAAATGACTGAAAACTGTATATCATGTGCCACCTGTGTATCCCAAATTCACTGCCCAACAGGTGCAATAACTATAGAAGATGAACAATACTCTATTAATCCCGATCTATGTAATAGCTGTGATGGTTATTTTGAAGAACCTCAGTGCGTAATTCACTGTTCTATTAGTAGTCCTGTTCCTACTCAAGCCAAAAAAGGTAGATATAAGGCTGAGGCAAGGACACCCACAAGCTCTGATTTATTTCCTAATGGCAAGCATAGTCCTTTTGCTTCTTCTATCGCGATCTGGGAAGCTTGCAACATTCTGGCACAGAGAGAATCATTACCTTGGACAGTGAATGCAGAAGGTAAACTGATTTATCAGCGTTCCATTAAGCAAGATCGGGGTTCAATCAGTTTCAGCATAAAAGATGCACAGTATTCATCTAAAACTATAAATGATAATGATGTAATAACAGATATGCCAGCAATGGATATCAGAGCAGCTTGTATGCACTTAATTTATGCTGCCCATGCAACAGTTATTGACAAACCTTGGGAGCAAGAATTTGCGATCGATGACCAACAAATTGAAAGATACTTGGGGTTAGAAAAACGTAAAGACTTATCGAAAGCAACTAAACTGAGCTTAATTAAAAACCTTGCTCAACAACCTTGTAACATTACAACTACTATTAATTGGCCTCAGCAGGGCAGAATTAATGCGTTCTCATTACCAGAAAGTCAATTATGGCATATCTTAGAGATTCAACATCACTTTTCTGAAGATTCTACAGGATGTAAACATCTTGTTGGTCTTACTTTTAGGGTTAAAGCTGGTCTTTGGGCTAAGTATTTCCTCAACAAAGAAGATTGCAAGCAGGGCAAAGCATTTTATCAATACGGCATTTTGCCTCAGTCGATATTAACTACAGTAATGAGTATTTGGCAGCAACATGAAGGTACTGCTCGAATGCTGTTATGGTTATTATTCAAAACCAAAATGGGTAGGGAGCAAAGGTTGACTGTACCTACTCTAATGCGAGTAGCTTATGGCGAACAAAAAGTGGTACGAGCATCTTCTTCTAGGGATGAGCGAAAACGACTAATTAAAACTTTTGAAAGCGATCTGGAAGTTCTCAATCATTATGGACTTAAACCAGAATTTGACCCCGTAACTTATCCCCAGGAAATTCAGCCAATGTGGGCAAAGTTAGCTGCTCTACCTGATGATGGTGAAGAAGCTTTAGATTTCTGGATTGATGATGGTAGTAAGAATACAAGATTAACAGATAATGGCCCCAGAGGTAAGTGGAATATGTTATTAAACGCTCGTATCCTCTGGTTTAAATTGCCCGAAGAATGGGATAAACACTTAGCAGATTTTGAAAAACAAAAGCTACGCTATTCTAATAAGCGCAAAAGAACGAAAAAGCTGGCTGCGATCTGTGGGGAACAAATTATGACTGCTAGAAAAAATCGGCAGTTAAGTCAGAGACAGTTGGCAACTATGCTCGGAAAAAGTCAAAGTTGGATTAGAGATATTGAGAGTGGACGCTTTCAAGTCAAAGGTGAAGACCAAATGTTATTACAGAATGTTTTAGGTTTGAGAGGATAGCGATTAATTGAACACTATTGCTGAGTTAAATAGGGGACAATTTGAATTTGCAATTTGTAGGGGCGTTTTGCTCGGCAACATAAAGCGGCTGCTTTGTGTTAGTAAATGGCCATTCGCCCCCACACTTATTGCATTGAGAGAGGTTATCTGCATTGAAACGTTTGCCATTGTATAAGGTTCGTAAGTTTTGATTACGCTTCAAGAAAATAGCCTAATCATACCTGTGTTGTCCGCAATTTCCGTTCTACTGAACTTACCCAAACTTACCCAAATGAAATTTTGAGTTTTGGAGTC
>NZ_CEZPJD010000335.1:0-8397 GCF_983059655.1 Okeania sp. | reverse complement strand
TTAAAAAATAGAAATCACCATCTTAGCTAAACGTTTCATACCTTCTTGAATATCCTCATCAGAAGCCGTTAAACTAATCCTAATACACTCCTGTTTATGAGACCATTCTTCGTGCAAACCAGGGAAAAAAGAACTTCCAGGCACAACAATAACCCCCACCTGCTTCAACTTTTGATAAAGTTCCCAGTCAGTCATCGGTAAATCTTTCAACCATAACCAAGCAAAAATTGCTCCCTCAAAACAATGCAGAAACCAGGGCAAACTTTTTGGTAAAGCTTTTGATAAAGCTGATTCTAAAATCGAAAACTTATTTTGATAAAAAGGCCGAATCACTTGAGTGGAAATTTCTGCCAAGGCCCCAGAATTAATTGCATCAGTAGCGATCGCTTGTCCATAACGAGGAGAATGAATACACATATTAGTCTGGAAAGCCTGCAATACCTCAATTATTCTCTCGTCCCCAATAGCAATGCCAATCCTTTCTCCAGGAAGTCCAGCCTTCGATAAACTCATACAATGACAGATATTGTCCCCAAATATTGGCTCCATCTCCACAAAATTTAATCCTGGATATGGAGGAGCATAAGCAGCATCCACAAACACTGGCACATCATAAACAGCGGCCCGGTCTGCAATTTTCTTCACTTCATCAGCACTAATCACATTACCAGTAGGATTACAGGGGCGTGAGAAAATGACACAGCCAGTATTTTCATCAATGACTAGCTGACTAAAATCTGGACAATACTTGAAGCGATGAGATTCAGCATCTATTTCCAGAGTAGGTTTATAAGCAACTACCGCTTCTGGCCGCAAACTCACTCCGCCATAACCTGTATAATCTGGACTCAGAGGTAGAACAATTTTTTTCAGAGTTTGGCTGCTAGTATATCCACCAAAAGCATTAGCAGCATAGAAATATATAGACTGAGAACCTGGGGTAATTAAAATATTGCGATCGCTTAAATTCAGGCCATAGCGACGGTTAAAATCATTGATAACTGCATCCATAAACGGTTGATAACCCTGAGATGAACCGTAACGCCCCACAACTTCCCCATATTCTGGACTTGCTAATAATTTTGTGGTACAGTCCCGCCACAACTTTTCTACTTCTGGTAACACCAGAGGGTTTCCTGAACTGAAGTTGAGAAACTCCTGTCCCTGGCCTGCTCGTAGAGTAGCAATAATATCTGCCATAATAGCCCGCACACCTGTGAGGCGGGACATAGTTGTACCAAATTCACTCAGGGCCGGATTAACCATAGCATCTAATAAAATATCAATAATATTGACAATTTTTTTATTCTAACCAATAATTTAGAATTTAGAATTATCTTTTCTTATAAAATTTAAGAGGATTGGTTAAAAGGATTTTTTTTCTCCTCTTGGTCTATTAGATATGGCGAGGAGACTTTGCCATCCCACCCTTCGGGAAGCTGCGCTAACGACCGCTTTTTTCTCCATAAATGGAGAGGCTTGATACTTGAGTTTTTCGGTAATTCAACCAGGCAATTTTCCTTCTTCCTTCAAAAATATATAGATTGACGATTTTTTAATTGTAGCCAAGAGTAATTGAACCAGGTAATTTTCCTTCTTCCTTCTTCCTTCTTCCTTCTTTCTTCTTCCTTCTTCCTTCTTAACTTCTTCCTTCAAAAATAAATGAACAATAGTATTTGGCAAGCAGATTATTATCGTCGTCCACTCAAAGATAAACAAGGCCAACAGCTATGGGAATTATTAATCTGTAATCCCACTCGTAGCCTAGAATTTACAGCTATTTGTCCCCAGTCAGAAGTTAATGCCAATTGGCTAGTGGAGCAACTGAGAAAGGTGGGTCAAGGCCAGGATTTACCCGGTACAATTCAAGTATTTCGACCTCAATCTTTGGGCTTAATTGAAACTGCAGCTCAAATGTTGGGGGTAAAAGTGGAAGCGACTAGACATACTACTGCTTTAAAACAATGGTTACTAGATAGGGTGCAAGAATATCAGAGGATGAAAACATATACTGGGGAATTTTATGATCCCTTAAAATTAGATTCTCCTCCACCCGTACCATTAGCTGAAAATCTTTGGGGCGATCGCTGGAGATTTGCTACATTACCTGCGAGTAATATTAAGGATATTATTGAGCGCCCAATTCCTATTTTGGCAGTACCTGAATTTCTTTTACCTTTAAATTTAGGATTGTCTTCAACACTTCCTATACCAGGGGTTGTTATAGATGGAGGTCGTCAGTCGATGAAATTAGCTCGATGGTTAGAAGCAGCTCAACCATACTTTTTAAAGTATGTTTCTGGCGATCCCGATGGGTTAATTTTAGAAGCAGGATTAGTAGATCGGTGGGTAGTTGCTACTTTTTCAGATCGAGAAGTGTCATTAGCAGCTCAAGTTTATGAAGAGAGAAAACAAGATAGTCAGGGGTTACATTTTCTGTTAGTACAACCAGATGATTCTGGGATGACTTATAGTGGATTTTGGCTTTTACAGTAAAAAAGAATGGTGTTATACCAAATTCAAAAAAGGCAGTTACATCTTAATTTGTGATTTCTTCTTAAAAGAAAAAATTATAAATTCCATAAATTCTAAAATTTCCACCTTTTTTCCTCTTTAATATTTATGTTTTTCTTTCTCTGTTCCCTGTTCCCAGCTCCGGTGTTCCCTGTTCCCTGTGTCCTCACGCTTTGCAATATTTTATGAAATTGGTATTACTGAAGAGGGTGCATGATATTACAGCAGTTTTGGAGTTGATGAGGTACAGAATTTTAGGACTTTAGGGAGTAGGCAGTAGGGAAAAAAAGATTAGTCTTAAAAGTGTACCTCACTATCCTAAAAAGTGCTGTAATCTTAATTATTTATTAGACACAAAACAAATAATCAGCAAGCCCTAACTTATAGTCGAATTAGCAAGCGATAGTATTTTATCTGTATAGGTGATAACTGTAGAGCATATTTATAAAAGAAATAGAAAATTAAGCCTTGATGTAGGTAGGGTGAGTTTTGCTAATGCAGAGCTTCAGGTGTATACGTAGTCAAGCATTGACGTTTAGGGCGACATGATATTAGGGCATATCCGACCTAGGCAATAGGAGCAGTTGTGTGCCAGCAAAACGGTTGTTGCCAATATGTTTGCGAAGCATTCCGTAGGAAAAAGGCAGGAATAATCTCACAAATCACAAAATAAAATATTTCACGCTACCACCGCAACCCACTGAATACTGAGTTTTTGAGGAGCTTCTTTAGATTTTTTTTACCGAAGAATTAAGGTTTAAAGCCTCTCCTTTAAAGGAGAAATAAGTGGTCGTTAGCGCAGCTTCCCGTAGGAAGTATATTAGAGCTAATTTTAGAAATAAAGTTAAATCATATCATGTCCATTTAATAGCGACATGAAAAAAATCAACCCTCTCACTCTAGCAGTAAATATCTTTATTCTCTCTGCTCGTTGCTAACTTACATTTATAAGTATTCAGGTGAATATCATATAATTGCTACAGCCCAGATTTGTGCAACAAGTTAATGTATAAACTGCTGAGTATAAGTCAGGTAGATTGTATGGATAGATGATGAGGGATTAGAAGAAAATTATCATGAACTGACTCTATGCTCTGAAATAACATTGATAAAGTCATAATTCAGAGATATAAAAAGTTTACTAAACCCCACTATTTGACAACACTAATTCGTCCAGCCATTAACTCTTCATAAACCTGTTTAATCTGGTTTTGTTCGGTGGTACTCAAAAGATTAGGTGAAAATAACGCTGTTCTTAAAAGCTGGCGATCGCTAGCCGAAATCTTACGAGCAGCAAAAATATTACTGACAACTAATTCTAGGGGAGTTTTTCTAGCTTTAGCTTGGTATTTGTTCATTGTTCCTAAAAAATCAGATAATTGTCCGACAAAACAGAAATATACCTAAAATACTGACTACCCACAGAAAGCGGTTGAGTGATGGCGATCTTCGGAGCAGCTCCGATCAGAGCGGGTCTCCTCGCCATATCCAATCAACCAAGAGAATTGAAAAAATATCTGGGTAGGAGAATTTTGGGTAGAATAATTAGGTATAAGAAGAATAAAGAAAGGGAACGACACAAAATTGAGTAGTTCTTATTCTCTTACGATATGACAAAAGTATAGTTTGTTTTATGAAATTTTGGTAAAGATTCAGCATAAACATTGAAGATTATGAAAAAATTAATTTTTTTTTATACATTCAACGATGAAAAATACTGAGAAATATGCTTTTTCTAATACTTATATAGTAGTTATAAATACTGATATAGTAGTTATAAATACTGAACTTAACTTTTGGCATTGCATAATTGTGGGATGATTTTATAAGAGAGGATCGACTATCATCCCCGTGTCTCCGTGTCTCCGTGTCCCCGTGTCGGTCTCAATCATCCCAGTATTCAGCAACGCCTAACTTTTGTACCCTATTCTCTTTCTCTTATAGTGTCCTATCGGTTTCTGTAAGGGGTTAAATACCTCACTCCACTATCACCCAAGATGCCAATACCCTCAGTGGGGTGAAATTCCCACAGGCAGTTTTCTCACTGACTTATTAACTACTAACTATCTCTTGCATTCAGTATTGAAACGGATATCGTTGCTAAAAATCCAGTAGAATACCTGAAAATGCAAAAATATTAGCTAATCTCAGAATGACCAAAGTAAAAATAGGAATTATTGGTGGTAGTGGTCTGTACAAAATGGAGGCACTCACAGATGTGGAGGAGATAAGGGTAGAGACCCCCTTTGGGCCTCCGTCCGATGCTTTTATTGTTGGTACTTTGGAAGGAACAAAAGTAGCCTTTCTCTCCAGACACGATCGCAATCACACATTATTACCATCTGAATTACCATTTCGTGCTAATATTTATGGTATGAAAAGCCTGGGTGTGGAATATTTAATTTCTGCTTCTGCGGTAGGTTCCCTCAAAGAAGAAGTAAAACCTCTAGACTTAGTAGTAGTAGACCAGTTTATTGACCGCACAAAAGGCAGAGTTTCTACCTTTTTTGGTGAAGGAATTGTTGCGCACATCACATTTGAAAATCCAACTTGTCCTCAACTAGCGAAAATGTTGGCAGATGCTGCGGAAAGTTTGAATTTATCAGATATAAATGTGCATCGTAGTGGCACTTATTTATGTATGGAGGGACCTGCTTTTTCTACCAAAGCAGAATCAAATTTATATCGTAGTTGGGGCGCAACAGTTATTGGGATGACAAATTTACCAGAAGCGAAGTTGGCAAGGGAAGCAGAAATAGCTTATGCAACTTTAGCGCTATCTACAGATTATGATTGTTGGCATGAAGAACATGAGAGCGTGACTGTGGACATGGTGATTAATAATCTACGCAAGAATGCGGTAAATGCCCAAAAAGTTATTCAGGAAACAGTACGGAGGTTGAACGAAAATCAGTTTGTTTCTGACTCCCATTCTGCTCTGAAAAATGCCATCTTAACTCCTTTGGATCGAGTACCTGCTCAGACTAAGGAAAAATTGAAATTATTATTGCAGAAATATAGTTAATAGGGAGGAGTCAGGAGTCAGGAGAAATGGGAATTATAGAAGAGGTAGGAGTCAGAATTTTGACATCTTTTCCAGTCTGAAGACACGGAGACTTCTAGTGAGTCTTAGATATTCGGCGAGTTGACCTTTTGCTGTTGCATAGCTAACGCACTCCATCAGGTACGTGCTAGCTAATACGTTAGTCTGACGCTCCCCTCCGTGTCCGTTTAAAGTTTCCGCAATTCGCAGCTCCTCCGGAATAGGCGCGCCCCTCGGCAACAAATCCATATTGTTACATATCTATATCTATTCAATAGACATCTCCAGGAAAGAGGGAACAGGGAACAGGGAACAGGGAACAGGGAACAGAGAAGAATAATTGATAATTTCTGGATAAGAATTGATTTTATTTTTAATTTTTGGAGATGTCTAATCAAAAACGATCTAAAAGTAGCTCGCTTATGGGCGAGGCGCATAGCAAATTTTTCGGTAAGAGTAGTTTTTCTGCCATAGTTAGCCTCAAATAGTAATATAGCAAATAGAACTTTTATTTCCTATTGACTCATAACTCCTGACTTCTTTTTTGATAAACTATACTTAATTTCTACCAAAAGGCATTTATTAAACATGACTAACTGTCCGACGGAGACCACAAGTTCATCAGTCAATCATAATTTAGAAGTAGCCAAACAAGAATATCAATATAACTATAACCACATTCCTCCTGTGGCAATGGTGAATGAATTACCAGAACAAGAAAAACCTTCTAAAGAATGGGTTTTATTATTGGCAAAGAATATACGTCTTCTCTTTTTGAATACCCTAATTACAAACCGAGGAAACCGAGGAAATAAAGGAGTAAGAGACGATGTAATCGAATATATCTTAGAAGTAATCTATGAGCAGATCAAATCAATAAAAACGGGAAAGGATAATAAAACTCTACAATTTTTTATCCAATTATTGTTGAACCAAAATTTATTAATAGCTCAACAACTTGTGAATCAAGGAATACCTAATGATTTTCGTGAATTAGATGACTTTTTTGTTTCCCTCCTTAAGGAAAATGGTCTGTTAATACTTAAGGATATTTCGGAGGAAGCTGTAGAAGTATTAAAGAAAGGAAGTCCAGAAGGTCATGCAACGAGTCTTGAAGATTATCAAAAGCTCTTCTCCTATAAAGAGCTATTTCCAGAAACAGGAGGGATACCGAGCATCGCTTATACTTTTGAAGAAGATGAAGTATTCGCTTATATGCGAGTAGCAGGTTATAACCCCCTAATGATCGAGCAGATATCAAGTCTTGACGAACGTTTTCCGGTGACTGAGACTCAATATCAGGAAGTTATGGGTAAAGATGATTCATTAGCATTAGCAGGAAAAGAAGGGCGACTCTATCTAGCAGACTATAAAATTTTGGAAGGTGCTCTTAATGGTACTTATCCTAATAAATACCAAAAGTATATTTATGCTCCTCTAGCTTTATTTGCAGTGCCAAAAGGTTCAGACCCAAACCGTAAATTACGTCCTGTAGCTATTCAATGCGGTCAAACCCCAGGAGCAGATAACCCCATCTTTACTCCCAACTCTTCTAAGTATGCTTGGTTATTTGCTAAAACAGTTGTAGAGATAGTAGATGCTAACTTTCACGAGGCAGTGAGTCATTTAGGGAGAACTCATTTATTTGTCGGATCATTTATTCCACCTACCCATCGTCAACTCCCCCAAAATCATTGCTTAAGTCTGTTGTTGCGTCCTCACTTTGAGGGTACTTTACTAATTAACGATGGTGCTCACAGGATTTTAATTGCTCCTAAGGAAGGAGTCGATCAGTTACTTTCATCTACTATTGATAACTCTCGTGTTTTAGCAGTATTAGGGTTACAGAGTTATGGTTTTAATGGGGCTATGTTACCTGAGCAACTGAAGCAGCGCGGGGTTGACGATCCTAATTTACTTCCTGTTTATCCTTATCGGGATGATGCTCTGTTAGTGTGGGATGCTATTCATCAATGGGTTTCAGATTATCTGAATCTTTACTATTCTAGAAATGAAGAAGTTCAGGCAGATCGGCGACTACAAGCTTGGGCAGGTGAAGTTATGGCTTTTGATGGTGCTCGTGTACCTGATTTTGGTGAAGATGGAGGTATTAAGACGCTAGATTATTTGATTAATGCTGTGACGTTAATTATTTTTACTGCTAGTGCTCAACATGCTGCTGTTAATTTTCCACAGAAAGATATAATGTCTTATGCTGCGCCGGTTCCATTAGCTGGTTATTTGCCTAGTTCAATTCTCAAAGGTGAAGTAAGCGAGCAAGATTATTTGGATCTGCTGCCACCTCTGGAGCAGGCACAAGGACAACTGAATCTTACATATTTACTGGGATCTGTCTATTACACGCAATTGGGTGAGTATCCGAAAAATCATTTTACTGATTCCAATGTGAAACCTCTACTTGAGAAGTTTCAGGAAAATCTGAATCAAGTTGAAGCGACTATTGAGCAGCGCAACTTAAACCGTCCACTTTATAGATATTTACTGCCTTCGAGAATTCCTCAGAGTATTAATATCTAGGGTTTGCTGAAAAAAGCAGAGGCTGGGAAGTGTGGGAAGTAGGATGAATAATTGTAGCTGTATCTTTCTGTGCTTGTCTACCCAAAGTCCTAACTTTTTCAGCTTGAGGAAGCAAAAAGTTAAAGTTTTGGGCTGACTATGGCAGAAAAATTAAGGGATAAAATATTCAACTACTTCTTCTAAATTCCCCATTCCTCCTGTTTGCGGAGCATTCCGTAGGAAATTCTGAATTCTGACTCCTCCTTTTACCATATAGCGCTTTTCACATGGATAGACTACAGTTAGTATGGGCAACCCAAAAG
>NZ_CEZPJD010000334.1:0-8407 GCF_983059655.1 Okeania sp. | reverse complement strand
CTGAAAAAGTCTTTTTGCGCTCGGCAGGGAGTAGGGAGTAGGGAGTAGGGAGTAGAGAGTAGTGAAGAGTCAAGAGGAATCAGGAGTTGCAGAGGACGTACAAAGGAAAAATTATCCCAAGATTTTTCTGCTTCTATACTTACATCAATACTCACTTTTTGAGCTTCCTTAGGCAAAAACCTGGTACTTTTTCACTACCCAAAAAGGCCAAACCCTTTATATATCAAGACTTTTATATTTAATCAGCAAACCCTAATTACAGTCCAGTAGGGTGTGTTAGCGGTAGCGTAACGCACCAAAAACCTATATCTATAATGTTAGTGCGTAAGTCTTGTACATTAAGCATAAATAGTTGATAGAGTTAGATAATATCATGTCCTATGTAGCGTAACGCACCAAAAACCTATATCTATAATGTTAGTGCGTAAGTCTTGTACATTAAGCATAAATAGTTGATAGAGCTAGATATAGCGCTTCGCGCAAGGCAAAAGTCAAAAGTCAAAAGTTAAAAGTAATCCCTCACTGAGTTTAAGCCTTTGTAAATGTCCTAACCTTTGTTTCGACTGCTATAATATCATGTCCTATGTAGCGTAACTGAGCAAAAACCTATATCTATAATGTTAGTGCGTAAGTCTTGTACATTAAGCATAAATAGTTGATAGAGCTAGATAATATCATGTCCTATATGGTGCGTTACATTTCATTAACGCACCCTACTTGACTTCAAAATTATTAATATTAGTCTTGACTATCTCTGAAAAATTATTCTGTTGATTCAACTTAGTAATAGGAATTGCCCAACTAACACCAACCAATTCATCTAGTAACTCTTCCGATGGTTGACTACCATCAGAAAATCGATAAGCATCAAAGCCACCAAAAGCATATTTTGCCCTACCAATAATTCCAACTAATTCACCATTTTGATTCAAAACTGGTCCTCCACTCATCCCAATTTCAATCTCATTACTCATGCCAATTTTATAACCTCTCTCTAAGGATAAATTAAGTAGATGAATAACTTTACCTTGGGTCAAATTATATGGTTTAATTCCTAAATCTACAGTAGGGACTAAATTTACTGCTTTCTTTTCATAGTTAGGAAATCCAGCTACATAAACTTGTTCTCCTAAACTCAAGTTCCAATTAACATTAACAGCAGCAACTTGGTACTCATTATTTGTGGAAAATTTAACTATTGCTAAATCAAGTTCTCTAAAATTAAATGTAGTATCTCTCTGAGCATAATATTTCTTTCCATCTACAGTTAAAACTGCCAATTTATTTTCTTGATTTGAATCAAGTACATGAGCGCAAGTTAGAATAAAATACTCAGTTCCTTTCCGAGAAATAATCACTCCCGAACCAGCAATATTTTCTCCTAATAATCTAACAGTTAGAGGTTTAGCGATCGCCTCCACAGTGGGATTATATTTAATAGTAGAAACAGAAACTGCCTGAATTTGTGGGAGATTCACTTCTTCAGGTTTTGATGCTACCTGATAAAGACAAAATTCCAAAAAAGTTGGAATAATTGCCATTAAACTTATTAGTTGTTTCATTTGATTTAGTGGAAGTTTATTTAGTCTCTAATTTTTTTGTTTGACAACTCTAAGTTCGAGCTTTAAAACTCCCGATTTTCCATTTTTTTTTGCTCTTCTATAACTTGATAAATCAAATTTTCCATATCCACCTCCAGCATTTTTTCCTGATTTACTGATGATGCTTTCAATCCATCAATAACCGCCAATTTTTCTACCCATTCAAGGCTTTGATTTTCCTCATTTTCAGCATCGTTACTTTCAATTATTAACGAAGCACTAGCGTTACCTTTGAGAGAACTTACTAAATTCATCAAAATTTTACCGTTAGTACCTCTGTTACTATTTCTAAGAGTCCACAACAAATTACTAGAATTACAACTTCCTGCTTTCGCTGCACAAACTACAGCGGCACCATTAACAACTCCTTCACTTAAAGGAGGCATATTTGGTTTTCCTCTCCTCAGAAAATGCTGATTAAATCTATCTGTAACTGCCCGACAACGAACTTCTGGAGTATACTTGTCACCAAATTCTACCGAACCTGTCTGTGTCCATTGAATTAGAGGTCTTTTCGTCGCTTCCTTCCAGGATGTAACTATTTCACCCTGACGACTACGACGTGCTTGATATACAACTAATGCAGTTTGATTTTCTGGCGTACAATCAAACTCATATTTGTATGCGTAACGGCGACTGTAACGTATCTTTTGAGGGTTAACTGAACGAGTAGGAATATTATCTACCTCCTCATCAGATGTACTAAGTTGAGTAACTGTAGTATTTAAGTTTGTGAGTTGAGCAAAACTGGACTGTACTTTTATAACTAGGAGTTGAGCAGCGATCGCTACTGTACAGACCATAGGTAATATTTTTCGGTGTTCCATAATTAATATTTCCTAGAATATATATAGATATAGGAGTGAAAAAGATACCGACTTTTTGCAAGAGTAGGCAACAGGCAACAGGCAACAGGGAATAGATAGATTTTCACAGTCAAAGATTACGAAAAATATGCTTGAGGTAATTATCAATTATCCATTATCCATTATCAATTAATGAATCCCTACTCCCTCTTTTATTATTCAGGAAGTTTATCTTCCTCATCAAATTTTTCGCTTTCTTGTTCAATAATGGCATCAATTATATTTTCCATATTAACTTCTGAAGGTAATTCTTCATCTTCATCTTGACTTTCTATAATTACGGTACTGCTAGCTTCACCTCGAAGTGCACTCAATAGTTGTCGAATAATTTGACCATTGGAATTTTGATTGTTATTTCTCAGAGTCCACAGAACATTATTTTGATTACAATCTCCTTCTGGTGCAGCACAAACCACTGCCTTCTTGTTAATAATTCCTTCACTTAATGGTGGTAGTCTTGGTCTACTTTCATTACGCAGGAAGTGATAGTTAAAATTAGCTGTAGCTGTTTGACAACGATTTTGAGGAGTCAGTCTACTATCTAATTCTGTTGCTCCTGCTTGAGTCCATTGAATAAGTGGTCGATCGGTAATTTTTTTCCACGCAGATACTATATTCCCTCTACGGTTTCGTCGTGCTTGATAAATGGCTAAAACTGTTTGATTATTTGAGTTACATTCAAATCTATATCTAATGGCACGACGACGACTGTAACCTGTATTTTGATTACTAGGGGACTGAGTGGAAGTACTCGTTTGAGCCTTTTTAGGTTTATTTTCTTGAGCTACTATAATATTAGACTGAAATATAGTGCCTATTTGAGCTTGTGCCGTTATTGTTGACAATAATTGATATGTTACTAAACCTGCACAAGCTATAGATAATAGGTATTGATTCATTTAAAAAAAACCTCCAATTTACCCCATTTACCTAATACCGTTTCACGGAAGTTATAAGTTATAAGTCAAAAGTCAAAAGCGAGTGTGTAATTCTGAGGTCTCCTCAGAATATAAGACACACTCAAGACAGTCAAAAGTCAAAAGTAAGAATTTATCAACTCAGAACTTTGATGATACAGTAATTTCAGGAAATTGTTTAACATTTAAAGTTTGAAACTATTTGTGACATCTTTAAAAGTTAATTGGTATAAGCACTGGGCAGAGATAGTAGTAGGAACTTAGGAATTGAATTAGGATATTGTTTGGAGCAATACTCCATAAACTAAATATAGTAAATACCTAACTAAATTTTTCTGAGATTAATTTTTTCTTGAAATTAGTAATATCTGATTAAGCAACCAATAATAAAATCAAATATTTCGGCAGAAGTTCCAAAATATTAGTAAATCTATAAATTTATTCTGTATCTATCATTATTTTCGACAGAATATCAAGATAATTTTATCTACAAATAAATCCTTCATAAAGTACATCCTAAGTCTTATATAAAATTAGGTTATGGAGTAATCGCAAAATGACTTCTTCTTAATATTATAGATGTTCTATTTAAGACGAATTTAAAAATTTAATAGTTTAAGTCCTTTCTTTCTCCATGCTTTCTGACTCCTGACTCCCCCTCCTGGGAGAGGTTAGGGGTGGAAAGTCAAAAGTTAAAAGTTAAAAGTCAAAAGTTAAAAGTCAGAATTATCCAGAAATTATCAATTATTCCTCTTCTGGGAGGCAGGGCTAATTCATTGTCGCGCCTAGAATATTTACAACTGTATATTTTTGGTTAACTCACTCTAGTGGCGCGTCAAGCTAAAAATAGTGTATTAGATTTTTGCTCAAAGGCTTGAAGAGTAAGCATTGTATTATTTTCAGGACTTACGCAAAGGCTCTACTTGTAGGGTGTGTTAGCGTAGCGTAACGCACCTTTACCCCCATGGGTGGTGTGTCTGCGTAAGTCCTGATTTTCCTAAAACACCATTTAAGGCTTGACGCGCCACTAGCAAGATGTACAAAATTTCAAAGGATACAATTTTTCTCTCTTGACGATAAATTGATCTTACTCCCCTACTCCCCCACTCCCCCACTCCCCCACTCCCTCACTCCCTCACTCTCCTACTTCTGGGAGGGGTTAGGGGTGGGTTTCCTGTTCCCTCTTTTCTGGAGATGTCTATTTAACGTGACTGAACATACTCATAATCATAATATCTCTGATAATAAGAATCAGCTCGATCGCCATTACCAACTATTCCCAACATCGGTACACCTGCCATACTCAAGTCATCTAGAGCTAAACTTAAAGCTTCTCGCTCTGTCTTACCTAATCCCACTACTAACATTAATCCATTAGTACAAGCTGATAATAAACTAGCATCTGCTCGACCCAATAATGGTGCTGTGTCACAAATAACTAAATCAAAATTTGTAGCTGCATCTTGAATTAATTGGTGCATCTGCCTTGAGGACAAAATTTTTGTTGGGTCTGGCGGAATAGGGCCAGATGTTAAAACAAACAGATTTTCATCTACGGGCGATCGCTGAATTGCAGTTTCTATTGGCATACCATCGGCAATTATACTACTCAAACCCTCTTGATTAGAAAGTCCCATCATATTATGAATCTGTGGACAACGTAGATCGGCATCTATTAATAGTACCCGTTGACCCATAGCGGCAGCTGCCCTGGCCAAATGACCTGCTACTGTAGATTTACCATCTCCTGGTGTTGCGGAACTAATGACAAAAGAATGAATGGGATTTTCTATATTTAGGAGACGAATATTAGCATTTAAAGTGCGGAAGGCTTCTTGAAAAGCTGAAGGATATAATACTAAAGATGAACTGTTATTTTCTTTTAGTTCATCGTTCATCCAATTTCTTTGTTCATGTATAGGAATTATTCCTAGCAATGGCAACCCAATAGATTTTTTGACTTCTTTTGGTGTTTGAAAAACGTCTTGTTGAAATCCTTCTCCCAATTTAGCTAATAATATTCCTAATGCTAATCCTGTTACTCCTCCAAGGGCAAGATTTAATATCATATTTGGAGAGACTGTTACTAACTGACCATTTTGAGTTTTTAGCAATTCTGGTGGTGCAATTAATTCCCAAGGTTGTACTTTTTCAAATACTACTTCTATCTGTAGTTGCTGTTGTTTTTCTAATAAATCTTTGAGTATATTATTTGAATTTTTTAATTCTTGCTGAATTTCTTGATAACTCCCTACTACTTCTGGCATTTTTGCAATATATTCATTTAATTTTGCCTCAGCTTCATCTAATACTTTACTCCGTACTTCCAGAACTTCAATTTGATTAGCAGCCAAAATCATTTTATGAATTAACTCTAAGCGAACTGAGTCTTGAAAAGCTAAAGCTTTTTTACTTACTTCTTCTATATCTCTGCCAATAACTTTTTCTGCTTCTTGATTTAACAAAGGTAGTAATTTTTCTCTTTGTTGATATAAAGCTTGCATTTGAGGTGCTTTTTCTTTAAATCGAGCTGATTCTAGAGCAATTGTTGTTTCTACTTCCTGTAATTGATTTAGTAATGATTGATATCTTGCTGCTTGACTTAAAGCTGAAGCAATCAAAGCTTCTTCTGGATTAATTCCCAACTGACTCTGTAGCATGGTATAGAGCGATCGCTGTTGGTCTAATAATATTTTATTCTCTAGTTTTTGTGATTGAATTTGATTACTTTCTGCTGCTAATTCTTGACTTTTAAGCTCTGGGTTAATAAACAAATATTCCTGCTGTAGTTGTTGTAATTTCTGCCGTAGTTCTTTGTTTTTTTGTCGATTTTTTGAAATTTCTTCTTCAATAAAATCCAATCCTTTATCAGTATTAGTTTTCCGGTCATTTTGACCATATTCACTGTAAGCTGCTGCTAGTTTATCTAAGACAAACTTGATTTTTTTTGCATCCGAATCTCGATAACTAACTTCTATAATTTTTGTATTTTCTAATCTTTCAATTTTTAGTTTCTCTTGATTTAAAAGTTGTCTTTCTGGTTTTTTAAACAAAGAATTATAATTTACTTCCGGATATTCTTTTTGTATCTCCGCAATTATTGGCAGCATAAATTGCGGACTTTTTAATACTTGAATTTGAGATTGATAATCTAAGCCATACTTATCTAATTCTTGATTTTGTTGAATATTTTGGTTGGGATATGAAGTAATTTTCTCTTGCCCTGTTCCATAAAGAATTTTGGCTGCTTGTTGTTCCCAATTTTCTTGATTTTTTGTAATTAATTTTTGTGGTTCTGTACCTAATTGATAATTAACTGAATTGGTAATTGTAACTGGTTCAACTAATATTTTAAATGTTCCCTGATATGTAGGAATCTGATTTAAAGTCCAGAAATATGCTCCTGTTGTTGTGGTAGTTGCTACACTGAAAATCAAGAAAAAACGATTACATACTAAGTTCCAAATCTTATTTTCTTTTTGAGATAATTTTTCCTCTAGTTGATGAAATTCAGCTTCATAAATATATTGATTATGAGTAAAATTTTTCCTCTGATTTAAGAGTTGACCGTGATTATTATATAAAGATAATTGAGATTTTTTTTCGGGTTCCATATCTATAAAGTTAAAAATTAAAAATAAAGTTATTACTGTGACTCAAGCAAGATACATTTAAGAATATTCCATGGCAGACCTGAAACTGCTATATCCATTTATTCAATAATTTTTATTTTTAAGTTAAGATGTATTTTTATTTTATACTATCTGTTGCCTATTGCCTTTCTCCAAATTAGGATATATTGCCTAAATGTTTAACAAATTTTTAACAGCTTAATAGACATTTCTAAAATTACATAAAGCTTTGAGCAAACCCTTGTATAGACATTTTATATCAAATCCGGTGGCATCGGTGTAATAAGATAGTGAATCAGAATCCAGCAATTCTGCAATCCAGAATTTCCTACGGAATGCTCCGCAAACAGAAGGGAAGAGAATTCAGAATTCTTTCCACTCTGGGTGAAGATGGAATATTTTTTTATACCGAATTAAAGGGATTTGATATTACAGAACATCCCTAGATTTTTTTTTCATAAATGTCTATCTAATCAATAAAACTTAAGCAAAAGAATGTATTTTGATTGTTACTACTGGAGTTTAGACTAAATTTTGGGGTCTTCAGATAGTTTGCTCAGAAGCAATGAAAACTTGAAACTCAGAACCCTTAGAGAATATAAGGGGTGCAGATGTTTTCAATGCAGTTGATTATTTTTCTTTTTTGGCGAGGCAAGGGTGAAGCTGACTTTATTTAAACTATTCAAAAAGTCTTTCCAGGGCAAAATTAACCCATAGCACAACCTGTGGATAATTGACTGAAAAGTCTTTGCAATGCTGCAATGCGAAATAGTTTCAGTCTTGTTGGCCTATCTCAGTATTCTCCCTCGGCAAGTTTCCGGCCTGCCTTAATTAGTCTAAACTCCAGTTACTAGGAATAACAGAACAATCTCAAGCTAATTTTTTTGTTTCTAATGTACAGATGTGCAAATCCTGATAAATACAGCCTATAGCAATATGATTTAAGTTTTGAAATATTGGCAACTTCTAGGGAACAGGGAACAGGGAACAGGGAACAGAGAAGAAGAAAAAAATGTATCATCACTTTTAAGGAACACCTCAATTCTTACAACTGATTCCTGATTGCTATATTTCATATTAGTGAGGTAAACCAGTCGCGGGCAAGATGCCCGCACTACAAAGACTTTACCATTTATATTTGTACCTCATTTACCTCTCCTAGATAACTAAAACTTTTCCTTTTAGTGAGGTACACCAGTTGCGGGCAAGATGCCCACACTACAAAGACTTTACCATTTATATTTGTACCTCATTTACCTCTCCTAGATAACTAAAACTTTTCCTTCTTCCTTCCTTCTCTCCTAAGATAACTAACTAAAACTTTTTTCTTCTTCCCTCTTCCTTCCAACCTAATCAAAAATATCTAAAAATACTCCTAAAATTCTATTAAT
>NZ_CEZPJD010000333.1:4641-8428 GCF_983059655.1 Okeania sp. | reverse complement strand
TTTAGCTATTGGGCAAATCCTGCAATTTGTAAATATACCAGCGCTCACTGCTATATCTTAACATTCTTATGTGAACAGTCTCACAAGCTCACTAACATGGGAATATATTATGCCAGGCAACTATTTAAAATCCCCATGGCTTGAGTAGTCAATGATGAAATTGAAAGGAGCAAATATGGGTCAGAGAAACCCAGTCACAGTTATTATACTTATCCTAGTTTTAGGTTATGGAATTTCAATTTTTTGGCTAAATAATGTACAAAAAAAATCTATAGCTCAAGCTCAAACAAAGATAGCTAATTTAGGAGATCTTAATCAAGATTCTGATGTTAATAAACTTAGAGCTGCTCTAACTCGATTACCAGAAGCAATAGATACTTTAGAACAAGTTATTCAACTGCCTGGTGTACCTTTACAACCTGTATCTAGAGAAATAACTAAACTAAATTATCAACTTATTGCAGTCAAGCGAAAACTCTATTTAGCAGAGTATGGATTAATCTATTTAAGGTTAGCAAAAAAATCTGCAATGGCGGCAGCTTTATTGGTACAAAATCCTCCTCATCCTATTGATACTTGGTATCAAGCGCAGCAAAAATGGCAATATGCAATTAATTTATTAGAAAAAATTCCTGAAGAAAGTTTGTCATATCCAGAAGCTAGAGAAAAATTAAAGCTTTATCGAGAAAATTATCAAATAATAACTCAAAGATTTAATTCTGCTACACAGGCAATTAATCTAAATAATCAGGCTAAACAAAAGATGGAAGCAGGAAATTATCAAGGTGCTATTAAGGATTTAAATAAAGCTATAAGTCTTAATCCTGGTCAAAGTGAATCTTATTTAAGTAGAGGAGTTGCTTATTCTCAACAGGGAAGAAAAATAGCAGCGATCGCTAATTTTAATCAGGCAATAAAAATTAGTCCTGAAAATGCCAAAGCTTATTATTATCGAGGGGATGAATATCTACAAATAGGAGAACAGAAAAAGGCTCTTCAAGACTTAAATAAATCTATCAAGATTGATGCTAATAATCCTAAGTCATACTTTAATAGAGGCATTGTTTACTACTTAATTGGAAATCAAAGTGAGGCAATGGAAAATTTTCAGAAGGCGGCTTTTTTCTTTGGGTTAGATGGCGATTCTGATAATCAAAAAATTGCAGTAGATATGTTAGATAAATTTCAACAAAATTAGATTTAATAACAGAATTCAGAATTCAGAATTCAGGAGTCAGCAGTTAATAATCATATCATGTCCGCTTAAATACTTATCAATATCTTACAGCGCTTTTCATTTGAGTAGACCACAAAATTATTTTTGGCACTTAGAGTAGGGAGTAGGGAGTAGGGGGTAGAAAAATGCTTTTGGGTTGCCCATACTAACTGTAGTCTATCCATGTGAAAAGCGCTATATCTTTTCGCAGAGCGTTTCCACAGGAAAAACTTTTTACCGAAAAATTGTGGTTTAAAGCCTACCCTTTTAAGGGGATAATAAAGAAAAATTTCCATGATTAGTAAATCCTCTTCTTTTCAAGGAGAGGTAATTATTCATGATTCATTATTCCCTCGCGCTATACGCTCAAATATTCCCAAGCTTCATTAAGAATCTGACTGAGTAATTGTCTTTGGGCCATATTTAATAAACGATCGTCTGCTAGAATCTCCTCCTTAAGTTCCTCTATAGACTTTCCTTGAGAACGAGCAACATTAACTACGCCAGCTATAGCTAGAGCTACAAGTTCATCATTAACTGGTTGTTTTCGCAAAGCAATTACTTCTAGATCGCTTGTGGGTACAGGATGGTTCATATCTATTCCCTTACTGTCTTTAAAATTTTGTCGCTACTCTACTGATTGGGGCTAAACTATTTTGTAGACTGGAGCGAAGTTTACTAATTTTGAAGATAGCCATCTAGAGATAGATTTATCTTAAAAAACCTATCAAGAGATAGTAGAAACTTAAAAAGATAATACCCAAAGAAAAATTTTTCTTGGGTATACTTCGTAGTAATAGTAGAAAATACTGTAAACTTTTATATTAGATTAAAGTTTTATTTATAAAGCATAGCATACATTAAAATATTGTCAACTTTAAGATTAAAAATTAATTCCCAAAAAAAACAGATGAAAGAAATTCTTTACCTAGAAGTACCAACGCCAGATACAAAAACTGTTTGTCAATGGTTACAGGATAAATTTCAACCGGGATTAGGTGAAAAAATTCTGACTTCAGATGGTTTTGTTGTGAAATTTTCTCAAGATCCTACTCAAGAAATTTCTGTATTTACCTGGTCATTACAACGAACTACTTATCTAAAAGTTTTTGCTCAAGGAAATTTATCTTCTATACAAAAAAAATTCATTTCATCTTTGATTACCAACTTGAGAAAAGAATTTCCTTTAAATTATCCAGAACCTCCGATAATTGACTTATCAAATCAGTCAATTTTTACAGCTTTAGCATCTGATTATCCTCTGACTGTAAAATACTTTCAAAAAATGCCTCAAGGGGAATACGATCTTAAACGTTTATACTGGTGGGAAAAACGTTGGCGCGAATCAG
Source organism: Okeania sp. (assembly GCF_983059655.1). NCBI lineage: Bacteria > Bacillati > Cyanobacteriota > Cyanophyceae > Oscillatoriales > Microcoleaceae > Okeania > Okeania sp. The sequence continues at coordinate 5,863 of NZ_CEZPJD010000333.1, read as the reverse complement.
TTAAAAATCCTCAAACACCAAAACAAGTAGTGTGGAAAAAGGAGTTAGAAACAAATAATAATTCTGTTGAATATGACCTCATTTATGTTGGTGGCGCTCTGGGAGTTATTCATGCAGCTGTCATGGCAAAATTGGGGTACAAAGTTTTATTATTGGAACGTTTGACTTTTGGTAAAATGAATCGAGAGTGGAATATTTCTCGCTCTGAACTACAAAGTTTAATTGACTTGGGTTTATTTACTGCTGCAGAAATAGAAGGTTTAATTGCTAGAGAATATAAAGACGGATTTAACAAATTTTTTGATAGTAATAACCCTGATTTTGCTAAGGCTGCAATTCTTCATACTCCTACAGTTTTAAATGTGGCATTAGATTCAGAAAAAGCACTTACTTTATGTGGGATAAAACTACAAGAATCAGGAGGAAAAATTGTAGATGAAACAGAATTTATTAAAGCTGAAATTGAACCAGAAAAAGTTTTAGTCTATACTCAAAACCTATCTAACAAAACTGAACAAATTTTCTGTGGACGTTTGTTAGTAGATGCTATGGGTACTGCTTCTCCCATCGCTTGGCAGTTAAATGGTAAACGTGCTTTTGATAGTATTTGTCCAACAGTTGGAGCAGTAATTGATGGTGGAATTGAACCGGAAGTTTGGGATTCAAATTATGGAGATGTTCTTAATAGTCATGGCGATATTTCTCGTGGCAGACAATTAATTTGGGAGTTGTTCCCTGGTGCTGGTAATGAGTTAGCAATTTATTTATTTCATTACCATCAAGTTCATCCAAAAAATCCTGGTTCTTTGTTAGAAATGTATGAGGATTTTTTCGCAATTTTGCCAGAATATCGGCGGTGTGATATGGATAAATTAGTCTGGAAAAAGCCAACTTTTGGTTATATTCCTGGGCATTTTAGTATCAAAGGTAGCGATCGCCAGGTGGCTTTTGACCGTTTAATTTGTATTGGCGATGCTGCTTCTCTCCAATCTCCTTTAGTATTTACTGGTTTTGGTTCTTTAGTCAGAAATTTACCTCGTTTAACCGATCTTCTAAATACTGCTTTAAAATATGATTTACTCAGTGCTAATCACTTAAATCAAATTCGTGCTTATCAAAGTAATATTGCCGTTACTTGGTTATTTTCTAAAGGTATGATGGTACCAACTGGAAAGTTTTTACCCCCTCAAAGAATTAATTCTATATTGAATACATTTTTTGG
>NZ_CEZPJD010000333.1:0-4541 GCF_983059655.1 Okeania sp. | reverse complement strand
TTAGAACTAAAAATCTCAAAGAATTATGCGGTTAGATTTAGAAGGATTAGAAATTACAAAGGGTGAACTTAAACATCTGAGTGGAGTAAGTTTAGGTAAAATATTACTACCGCCCACCAAAACTAAATATTTATTAGAAGGTTTTAAAAGTTTACTGATAGTTTTACTTTTATTTGTTAGTTACTGGATGGCAGTAAAAATCTTCAATACACACTATTTATTATTAATAATTATTTATGTAGGTATGGGAGTAGGATTATTCTTAGAAGATATCTATAAGATATTTATTACTCGTAAAAATCAAAGTCTGGTTAGATTATTTGAAGATGTAGATAAATATAATTCCATTGTTCAAGCGATCGCTATTAATGACAAAATTGAAGATGCTGGGAACCCCCAAGTTAAATTGAGTAATCGCACCAAAATTATAGAGGCTCTCAAACTAATTAGAGAAGATTTAATTAGGGCCTTGAAAACTGAGCGAATTATCAGGGAAAATAAGAAATTTGTTAATACTAATACAGACTTATTTGCTTTTGATTTTAAGACTTTGACAGCTTTGCAAATTAATGATAAAGCTAGCGAACATGGAATATTACTTAACGAAGCCTTAGAAATAGTAATCGAAGTTAGGGAAGAGATGAAAAAATTACAAGACGAACATTCGCTAAACCAAGGGAATTTTAAGTAAAAATTAGAAGTCTACAAAAAAAGGCAGGCTTTCCCCTAATAATAGGGTTTGCTGAATAAAGTCTTTTTGCTGGGTTAGGGAGTAGTTAGGGCTTGCTGAAAAGCTAATACTTTTTCAAGGCATAAATTCCATCAAACCAATATCAGTCAATACTTTGATAATTAATCAGCAAGCCCTATTTAGACCTGATTTTCTATAGTTTTGTCAACAGACGAGAGATTAAAAAAAATTCCACAACATCCCAATGGGATTATATTTCAAAGTGTAGGGGCTTATTCAGAAACATGATATAGCAACCTTACTTTAGGTCAGGACAATAAATATGGGTTGTTTGCGCAGCACTCCGGTAGTAAAAAGCAACAGGCAAAAGAGGAATGTCCTATGTAACGCTATATCTTCCAGACCAGCTTAAAAATATGCATAGGAGTGTTGAGACATTTGAGTTAGGTCACTCATGCAAGTACCAATTAGAAAATAAACTACCATCATTGCAGCAGCAGATGTAGCAACTAAAATGCCAGCTAGCATTAAAGAAAACTCTCGATGATTGAATGATTCTTGCATTAGATGCAGAGACCATGCCACTAAGGCCACATCAAGTATTAGAATAGTGAATAACATAAGTTACATTTTGTAACAGTTCCTCTATTCTAACAATATTTCTTAAAAAAACATCCTAATTTTTTTACTAAAAAAATATAAAGTTAAACTAAGCCATGTCTCACAGGAACTTGATGGTTAGCTAAATAATCCTTAATTTCTGATACGCTTAGTTGACCATAATGAAGTAAAGAAGCAAGTAAAGCCGCTTCTGCCCTACCCTCAGTTAAAGCCTCAAAAATGTGCTGACAGTTACCTGCACCGCCAGAAGCAACCACTGGAATTTGAACATTCTCTGCTATGGCTCTAGTAAGGTCTAAATCATAACCAGCTTGGGTTCCATCAGCATCCATACTTGTAACAAGAAGCTCTCCTGCACCTCTTTTCTCTACTTCCAATGCCCAAGATATTGCATCTTTGCCAGTATTTTCTCGTCCACCCCGCACATAAACGTCCCAACCTAATTTATCTGGATCTAGACGACGACGGGCATCAATAGCTACCACAATACATTGATTCCCGAAGCGGTCACTTGCCCGATCTATTAAGTCAGGGTTACGTACCGCTGCCGAATTTATACTTACTTTATCGGCACCCGCTCTTAATAAATCTTTAATATTTTCTAAGGATTGGATACCTCCACCTACTGTTAGAGGGATAAAAACCTGTTCTGCAGTCCTATAAACCACATCTATTATGGTATCTCGGTCTTCGTGGGTAGCAGTAATATCAAGAAAGACCAACTCATCAGCACCAGCATCATTGTATACTTGGGCCAGTTCTACAGGGTCTCCAGCATCTTGAAGATTAACAAAGTTGACACCTTTAACTACTCGACCTGCATTAACATCAAGGCAAGGTAAAATTCTTTTGGCCAGCATAGAAATAAGTTAGTTATAAACGACGGAGTTAGAAGTCAAAAGTTAAAAGTTAGAAGTTAGAAGTTAGAAGTCAAAAGTCAAAAGTTAAAAGTTAGAAGTCAAAAGTTAAAAGCTAAAAAGGAAGAAGTCAAAAGCTAAAAAGGAAGAAGTTAAAAGGGAAGAAAAAGGTGCGGGCATTTTGCCCGCAATACCTCACTGATATGAAAAATACTGTTAAGTTTTAGATAGCATTTTCCTCGACATTTGTGAACAACTGAAGCTGATAGCTGATAGCTGAGTGCTGAGTGCTACTTCAAGTTAATCCTTCAATCACAGGATGGTAATAGAAAGCTAATCCCAAAACGGCATAAGCTGCTAATAATAAAGCTCCTTCTAACCAATCAGAACGACCATCAGAACTTACAGAATTAGCAATTAATACAGCTACTACTACTGCTACTAATTCAAAAGGATTAAAATTCAAATCCATTGGTTGACCTAATAACAAACCTGCCAAAATTAACACTGGTGCTACGAATAAAGCAATCTGTAAACTAGAACCTACTGCCACTGAAACAGACAAATCCATTTTATTTTTCATAGCAACAGTAACTGCCGTAGCATGTTCGGCAGCATTACCAATAATTGGAACTAAAATTACACCAGTAAATAGAGTAGTTAACCCCAAAGTTTCTGTAGCTTCTTCTAGGGAATCAACTAATAATTCTGATTCAAATGCTACGGCTAAAGTTGCTACTAATAGTACAGAAATCCACAGTAACAAATTAGGTTTATGCTCAGAATTTTCTTCTGATTCAGTATTAGCATTTGAGTCTTCTGATTCACTGCCTGCTACACCAACTTCATATAAATAAGAGTGAGTCTTCATTGAAAATAATAAGGTGAGTATATAAACAGCAATTAATACTACTGCTACTGCACCCGAAAGATTTTGCATAGTATTTTGACTAATACCATTAGAGGTAGCATTTACGGCTGTTGGAACTAAAATTGCAATTACAGCTAGGTTCATTGCTGAAGCATTTAAACGAGCTACTACGGACTGAAATTTTTGTTCTTTAAAACGTAGCCCACCTAAAAACATTGATAAACCCATTACTAACAATAAGTTACCAATTATAGAGCCAGTAATACTCGCTTTAACTACACTTACTAACCCAGCATTTAGAGCAATAATACCAATAATTAATTCTGTAGCATTTCCGAATGTAGCATTCAATAATCCACCCAAGTTAGGACCAAGAACAACAGCAATTTCTTCTGTAGCTGTACCCATCCAAGCTGCTAAAGGAATAATTGCTATAGCAGATGTAATAAAGATAGCTGATGAACCCCATTCTAGGAAATTACCTGCAATTGAAATTGGAATAAATACTAAGAAAATTGAAATGATTGTTTGTGCATTTAGCATAAGGTGTAAATTCCCAGTTTATTGAATCAGACAATTAAGCAAAAATCAATAGGACTTGCTGAAAAAGTATTTTGCGGAGGGGTATAATTCAGGACTAAGAAGTCAGGAGTTAGAAATTAGGATAAATATGAAACACCTAAGCAAGAGATAGAAAAAATAGAGAATTTTTTTGGATATCCCAGGCTGAATTATAGCAAATTAGTAGTTGAAATGAGTTTAAGCTCATAAATAGCATAGGATTCAACCAAATAAAAATCCATTTTTCTGAGAATTGCTTTTTTGTATTCCTATGATCCTTAAAATTCTACCTCAATAACTTATCAATTCAAACCTGACAGAGTACTAAAATCTTGATGTCTTACCAGTTTAACTCATAATTGTTGGCAGACTTGAAAATATATTTGTTTCACATACCACTAGTTGCTATTTCTGAAAAGAACTATACAATTTATAACGACCGTTTGTTTATCCTTTAAAGGATGGGCTTTAAACCTTAATTATTCGGTAATAATTAATAATTGTTGAAATATGTACATTAATGAACAAACACTGATTTTTTTAACGAAAAATTAAGCTTTTTCAGTAAACCCTACTTAAACAAATAAATCTGTTAAAAATAGTGGGATAGGTTCATTCTATAATTACTTCAATATTCAATTGCTTCTACTGTTATACTCCCTACCCAAAACTTCATAACTAAGTATTCAAGCGGATTTAATCTTACTGTGGCAATCAACAGAAAATGCTATTACGATGAGACATCTCCAATAATAAAAAATCAAATCAATTATCTCATAGAAATTATCAATTCTTTCCCCCTACTCTGTAGGGATGTTGCATATAACGTCCCTACCTACTTCTTACCGAAAAATCGTGGGTATGCGCCTCCCCTTTTAAGGGGATAAAAAGCGGTCGAGGGATGGCGAGGTCCCCTCGCCATATCCAATCGACCAAGACA
>NZ_CEZPJD010000332.1:0-8433 GCF_983059655.1 Okeania sp. | reverse complement strand
ACTTCTACTTGACAACCAATTATTATCTCCTTTCTCTTCACTCCTGCCAGTACTTAGGATCATCCAAACTATCTGCACAGATAATTTTTCCACTGAAACTTCCAATAATTCCCGGACGTAATTCCTGAACCATCCAAGCATCTGCATTCTTTTCAAGTATAGGATAGGAAGGTTCAAACCCAAGCTCCCCTGCCGGTTTAAATCCAAAACGTGGATAATATGTAGGATGACCGAGGACAAAAACTAGGTCTACTCCAGATTCCGATAAAATATCTAATCCTCTTTGAATCAATTTACCCCCTATACCTTGTTTTTGAACATCAGGCATAACAGCTAGGGGACCCAGAATTGAAATTGATAAAGGAACATTTGGTTCCAGAGTAGCTCTACTGAAAAAAATATGTCCTACTGCTCTATCTTCTTGGAAAGCTAACAGAGAAAAAATAGGTTTAGCACTATCATCCCCAAGAAGTAGTTGCACAATTTCAACACACTCGTCTGAACCAAATGCCGCGCGTTCGACAGATAGCACATCATCTAAATCTGAATCTAAAGCTTTTCGTATAATCATTATTTGATTTGTTAATACTATAGTCAATTTCTAGCTTAATATATTAACAACTAGATCATCAGTCATTAATATCTCAGTCCAATAGGTTGGGTTTTAAGCGGCAGCGCAACCCAACAAAAATCTACATCCTTGAATATGTGTTGGGTTTATCCTACAGATAAGCTCTACGACAAAACCTTACACGCGCTCCAACTTACAGCGGTTTTCATTTTAGTAGACCACACATAGAATGTCCCTACAAGGTTTTGCTGATGAAGATGTGGTTCACCAATTTGAAAAGCGCTGTATACAGTTCCTGACAGGAAGGATTTCGAGTAAGTTAACTTTTAAATTCTAACTTCTGACTTCTAACTTCTGACTTTTGACTCCAAATATATGTTACTAGCTTACAAAAACAGTTTTAAAAATGGGTTAGTGTTGAGGACGTGAGATGAATAAACTAGACAAAATCTACTTTTCAGCATATCTAATACCCCACTTAACAAATAAATAATGTTGACAATTATCGGTTGCGGTAATCTGAACCGTAGTGATGATGGGGTGGGAGTAATTATTGCTCAACGCTTGCAGCAATATTTGACTGAACATCCCAACCCTAATGTCCGGGTTTATGACTCCGGTACTGCCGGAATGGAAGTGATGTTTCAGGCACGAGGAACTCAGCAATTAATTATTCTGGATGCTAGTGCTACAGGTTCTGAACCAGGTGCAATATTTAAAGTTCCTAGTTCGGAGTTGGAAGCATTGCCAGAACCTAGTTATAGTTTGCATGATTTTCGTTGGGATAATGCTCTGGCAGTTGGTCGAAAAATCTTTCGGGAGGATTTTCCTGAAGATGTAATTGTCTATTTAATAGAAGCTGAAAATTTGGATTTTGGTCTAGAACTTTCTTCTGTAGTTCAGCATTCTGCTGAGAAGGTTTTTCAAGAACTTATATCAACTTTAATTGATTAAGTACCCGTGCAAAATTAATTTAAAATTTTGGCATGAGGAAACAGAGAACAGGAAATATAACTGAGTAGTAAATATACAAATATTGTTCTTATTTACTTAGTTATCAATTACTGTAAATTGAGAATTAGGAGTGGAAAGTTTGTCTTTTTAGCTTATTTCTTCTTCCTTAAATTTAGCCATCTATCAGTTTTTCTGAAAGTCAAGTAAAGCAAAAGAAAAAGCTGATAGCTGATGGCTAATTGCTGACTGCTACTTTAACACAAGGAAATTATCATGGACGAACAAAGAACAGAACAATATTATGAATTAATTGATAAATTAGTGCAATGTCCTAATGGAAAAGAGCCTGATGTTTTAGATGAAAATATTGAATTAGTTGATGCTGGTTTTGTGTCAGTTTTAATGCAAGTTGGTCAGGCACAAATTCATCATGGAAATCAAGATGGTGCTAAATTTTTATTCCATCTTGCTCGTGAATTAGCTAAACAATTAGGATTATATCCTGACCCTGAAGCTGCTACAGCACCTGCCCAATAAGTAGATAATTAATGTTATGTTTTCTCAGACAGAAGCAGAAAAATTAGCCATTGATTTTTTGGGGAATGATTGGGAAATTCCCCAGGCAGAACAAGAGTGGTTTACTATTAGAAATACGAAACAAGAGCCTAATTGGTATATTGTGGAAGTAGCAATAGAAGGATATCCTGATTATTGGATTCTTCAGGTTTATGATACAAGTGAATGTGACCCTTGTTATACTTTTGTCTCTCCTTTAAGTGGTTCTCAAGATGATGATTTGCAGGAATTACCAGAATCTATTGCTAATATGATTAGCTTTGAGCGTAATTCACAAATGTCTCAAACAGCAAAAGTTTGAGTTTAAAATAATAAATCAAGTTCGTTTTTGGGGAATATTAATAGTTGAAATTTATGATTTATTCTGATTTTTTACTATTAAAATAAATCCATCGGACTTGATTTTGTTGTATATAGAAATATTAAGTTTTAATGAAATTAAGTCCTTTGAGGAAATATAATAGTTTATAGCTAGTCAATACAGCTAGCCAGTAGTAGACTGACACAGTTAAAACTGTGCAATAGATTTTTGTTTCTAGGTGTCTTGATCCCCTCATCCCCCATCCCCCCATCTCCCATCTAATGCAACATTTAAAGTGTGTCAGTCCAGTAGTCCAGTAGGGTGTGTTAGCGGTAGCGTAACGCATCGAAAGGAAACTACAGTACAGAACACCAAATAGGAGAAAAAAATTATGTCTATGTTTTGCGAACAATGCGAACAAACCGCCAGTGGGCAAGGATGTCATCAGTGGGGAGCTTGTGGTAAAAGTCCAGAACTTAATGCTATACAGGATTTATTGGTTTACTGCTTGCGTGGGTTGGCAGAAGTCAGACTCCGAGCAAAAGAATTAAATATTTCCACTAGAGAAATAGACGTTTTCATCTGTGAGTCAATATTTGCCACAATGACAAATGTTAACTTTAACAAAAAAAGCTTTGCTGAATATATCAAGCAGGCGATCGCTCACCGGGAAAACCTGAAAACAAAAATCCAAGAAACTAATACATCTATTAAATGGTCTGCTTTAGCTAACTACCAACCAGACTATACAGAAAGCTTATCCCTCCAAGGTGAAAATGCTTCCCTGAAATTTCTTACTGAGTCTGGCAGTAACGTTGATATATTCTCCCTCAAACTCACCGTTATTTATGGTATTAAAGGTGTTGCTTCCTACAATTTCCACGCTCAGGAGTTGGGAGAAGAAGATGAAAAAATTTATGACTTCATCGCCGAAACATTAGTTGCCCTGGATAACCCAGACCTTACCCTTGATGACTGGGTAAACCTAGCATTGAAAGTGGGAGAAATTAATCTCAAAACAATGGAACTTTTAGATGCAGGTCATACTAAAACCTACGGTCATCCTGTTCCCACTGCCGTACCGTTGAACCCCCGCACAGGAAAAGCAATTTTAGTTTCTGGGCACGATATTAGACAACTCGCAGAAGTCTTAAAACAAACTGCTAATACTGGTATTACCGTCTACACTCATGGAGAACTTTTACCTGCCCACGGTTATCCACTTTTGAAGCAACAATATTCTCACTTCTACGGTCATTATGGAACTGCTTGGCAGAATCAAACTAAGGATTTTGCTAAATTCCCTGGCTCAGTTATCGTGACAACTAATTGTTTGATGCCTCCCCATGAAAATTATGAGGATAAGTTGTTTAGTATTGGTCCGGTGGGATATCCCGGAATAACTCATTTAGATGCCACAACAGATGGTATGCCTGATTTTACTTCTGTAATTCAAAAGGCGTTGTCGATGCCTGGGTTTACTGAAGATGGAAAACCAAAACAGGTAATGGTTGGTTTTGCTCGAAATACAGTTTTGAATGTTGCTGATACTGTGGTAGAGGCAGTGAAGCAAGGAAAAATTCGTCATTTCTTTTTAGTCGGTGGTTGTGATGGAGCAAAACCTGACCGCAATTATTATACAGAGTTTGTGGAAAAGGTTCCAGAAGATTGTGTGGTTTTGACCCTTGCTTGTGGTAAATTCCGCTTTTTTGATCGGGAAATGGGTATGATTGGGGAAATTCCTCGGTTGATGGATGTTGGTCAATGTAATGATGCTTATTCGGCAATTCAAATTGCTGTAGGTTTGGCAAAAGCGTTTGATGTGGGTGTAAACGAGTTGCCGTTGTCGATGATTTTGTCTTGGTATGAGCAGAAGGCGGTAGCTGTATTGTTGACTTTATTGTATTTGGGAATTCAGGATATTCGGTTGGGGCCAACTTTACCCGCATTTATTTCGCCCAATGTGTTCCAGTTGTTAAGCCAAAAGTATAATTTACAAGCGATCGCTACTCCGGATGAAGATTTAGCAGCTTGTTTGGGTTGATTGGGATGTTATATCATGTTCGGATGATTAGTTATCGTATCGCTAAGGAGTCAGGAGTCAGGAGGAAATAAAGAAGGAAGAGAAGAAGAAAGTTTTTTATCAGGCTATTAACCGGACATGATATAAGTAGCCAAAATAACAGTTTTTTTTAGTAGTAAATGATATGTAAAGTATAGTTTTCATCAATTCCTCTATCTTAAATTCCTTACCTTCATAAATATTGGTTCTGTAGATCGCCGGGTTTAGTATAGTATGCGATCAATAAATATTACTCAAATTCGGCAGAAATATAAAAAGAGTATAAACAATAAGAGGAGAACTAACTATATTGATAAAATAAAAATAACTTAAAAGTTAGACTTGGATAATCATAACAAAAACAACATATTTTTGTTAAAAATACTAATTTATTAAAAACTGTGCTTCAAACTATTAGTGATACCTCAGTTAGGGCAGCATTGAATGCTATTGAATCTGAATCAGCAAATGTTGCAGAAAAAATTCAGATGCTGATAGAAATGGCAAATGGGTTGCAACAAAAACCAAAAGACTCTAAACAACTAGATGATGCTATTGGTTTATATCAACAAGCTATAGAGTTATCTAGCAACGATTATCCCTTACTGCAAGCAAGAGCATTGGTAGGAATGGCAACAGCCTTAAGAGCTATGCCAGGAGAAGGACCCGATCTATTGCTGGAGGCGAGAGAAGCTTATGAAACTGCCTTAGAAATATTACGGGAGCAAGGAATACCTGAAGAAGTTGCAGAAGCGGAAATGAATTTAGGCTTGGTATTACAAGCATTAGTTAATTTTAACTTGGCAACAACAAAACAGGTAATAGAAACATATCAACGGGGGTTACTAATATTTACCGCAGATAAACACCCGCAAGAATATGCCATATTACAAAATAATATCGCGATCGCCTATCTCTCGATGACCCTATCTCCAGAAAGAGAAGGTATGCGACAAGCAATGGCAGTACAATCATTCGAGGAAGCATTAAAGGCAGTTAACCTCATCGAACATCCCAACGAATATGCGATGTTGCAAAACAACCTGGCTAATGCCTTACAATATCTTCCCAGTCTGCATCCGATAGACAATAATTTACGGGCATTAACAGCATACAATGAAGCCTTGAAAGTCCGTACAGCAAAAGATACACCATTAGAGTATGCAGCCACTATCTCTAATAAAGCCAACGTGCTATACAATTTACCTGATAACCCGAAACACCCAGAAGCAGGAAATCAGCAAAATCTACTCCAAGCAAAAATGCTCTATGAAGAAGCTCAAGGAATTTTTTGTCAGTATAGCGAAATAGAAAGAGCAACAATAGTTTCTGAAGCATTAGCAGCAGTAGAAAGCGAACTATCAATTTTTGATTTTGAATCAGCAGTTACCGAATAATTAATAATTAATAATTAATAATTAATAATTAAGAGTTGATAGTTCATAATTACTCATTCAACAATTCACGCCTTGAAGCCTCCCCTTGGATAGGGAGGGAATAAAACAAAAAAAATCCTTTTAGTCAATCCCATGTGTTTTAAGAAGAGGTAATTATTAATTGTTAATTGCTGAATACTAAGATAGGAGAATAAACAAAATGAGCGGTCTAATTACCGTTTTCAATACTCTGATTACAGACTTGGAAGCGATACCAAGCTTTCAAATTTTTATCAGTGACTTAGTTACTGGAGAAATTACTCTACTAACAGCCATATTTTGGCTAGGAGTTGCTAGCGGAATTTCGATTATAGCTGGTGCTATTGGTGGAATATGGTTAGCAAGAAAAGATTTAGGTTATAGTCTGGCTGCCATGATTGGTGGTTTATTTGGCCCTGCTGGTGTAATTCCGGCAGTTATTGTTGGCTTGGCAATTTTAAAATTTGTTTAAGGTTTGAGCTAGCCAATGTTATCTGCCAATAAATAAATTTCTTGGATCAAAGCAGAAGTCATCTTTAGATGACTAAAGATAGCTTGATATAACAGTTGAAAAAAGGAGAAACAATTATGCTAGAAGTCGGTTGGTTTAGCACCAAATTATTATTCAAAGGAAAACTATTACGAAATCCATTTTATTTTTTCAAACAAGTAACTATAGCTACTTCTTTTGGTGCTTTATTACTAATAGCAATGGCAAAAATGGAGACAACACTATTACTGCCAATTATTATTTCTAGTCTGGTAACTGGAATATCTATGCCATTTTTGCTGAAAGACGTGAAGTTGCAATAGGAAGAAAATAATCAAAATGACCAAAAAATCAGGTCTCAAGCCTCCCCTTGGCTACGCCGCGTACCGCTCTACAAGAGGATGAAAAAGCGGTCGTTTTGCTGGCGCATAACTACGTTAACGGCTGTCGCCGACATGGAAAGCGTAGCATGACCTAGGGAAAAGCGGAGCGCACCCGTTGGGTGGGATGGCGTTTTGCTCCGCTTTATATGTTGCGGAGCGGCTCTGTCAAGAGCAGGTTTCCTCGCCATATCCAATTGACCAAGAAAAAATAAAGTTCAATATTTCAAGGCTCTGACTTGACCTTTGTCATGCTGCGCAAACAGGCAGAGAGAGGTACTGATAACTGATAACTGATAACTGAAATGACTCAAGCTAAACTTCCTTTGCAAGAGTCTGTGAGTCTAGAATCTCTAGTGTCTGATATTACTCACTTTGAGCAGGCGATCGCTCATTGGGATGAAAATCAAAAGGTAGTGGTTGAAGGGTTGAAAAATGCCATAGAAGCATTACACAAAGAAGCTTTAACCCGATTAATTCGTAGTGTTAAACAGGAGTCTATGCCAGCATTGCGTCAGGCAGTGCAAGATGAAGTAGTTTATGGTCTACTGCGTTACCACGAATTAATTAAACCACCTACACCTTCTCTAGAAATTAGGATTCAGCAGGCATTAGATGAAGTGCGTCCCGGTTTACAAAGCCACCATGGCAATGTGGAATTAGTCGCCATCAAACTACCGGATACCGTAGAAGTAAAATTAGTGGGAAATTGCAGTAACTGCCCTGCTTCAACCTTAACCATGAAAGAGGGAGTCGAGCAGGCAATTAAAACCCACTGTCCGGAAATCAAAAATGTGGTTTCGGTCAATACTCCAGTTAGTGGAAAAGCAAGCAATACTATTGCGAGCCCCTTTGCTGCACAAGAAGAAACAGGTTGGGTTGCTTTAGCAAATATTGACCAGATACCGAAAGGTGGTATTTTAGCTGTTGATGTGGATGGGTTGAAATTAATTTTGACTCGTGTTGGTAATGATGTCATTGCCTATCGTAATAGTTGTAGTCATTTATCTAAACCTTTAGATAAAGGAGAAGTAATAGAAGGTATTCTCACTTGCCCATTTCATGACTTTAAATATAACTTAGCAACCGGGCAATGTTTAACTGCTCCAGAAATGAACTTGCAACAGTATCCGGTAACTATAAGAGGCGATCGGGTTTTGATCCAGTGCTAGTGCAAAAAGGCAGAAGGCAGGAGGCAGAGGGCAGAAGGGAAGAAAGGTTATTGTACAAGCTTTTGAACCTTTTTTAACTGGTTAGTTATTTCCACCATTCTGCACTAGGAGGATCAAAGGTATATTTTAGGTTTAGGGGGACAATAATATCAAGACTTACGGATAAACGCCATATATATGTCGCATCGGCCAGCATTGGAGCTTCAAGCATGAAGGATGGCGACAGGTGCGAGTAGTTAGGGTAAGTTTCCGCACCCGCACATTTGGTCATATAATAATCATAACCTTCGCTCGGTGTTGCTCCATTCTTGACCGCTTCCGCTTCTGCTCCCATGCCAAGTGCATCAACATATTCGACTAAGCCTGTTTCATAGGCTTTTTGACGACCTGCATTTTGTGTGGCAATTAAGGCTGTAACAGTCTCACGATCCATCGCTTCAAAGTAGCTGGCCTTATTGCCCATCATGCCCGACACAGAGGCAATTGCTTTCAAGCGTTTATCTGTAGTGGCA
>NZ_CEZPJD010000331.1:5821-8433 GCF_983059655.1 Okeania sp. | reverse complement strand
GCTAAAGGATATTCTTGATAATTTGGATCGATATTCCAAGCATCCCAATATTGACCTTTATCTTGAAAAGCTTGCAATTCATTCCCCTTCCCTTTTCCCAAAACTTCCCTTTCATTAATCTTGTCAAAAATACTCTCCAAATTTCCCGTTTCCCCCTCCACCTTTACCCGTAATAAATCATTCTCTAAAAGCCATCTTTCAGCATTTAAACTAACAGTATTGACAGAATCAAATTTTTTCGCTATCCTTTCTGTAAAATGGGCGCTAGGTATGCTCATATATAGTCTTTTGTCCAAATCAAAAAACCCGCAACATAACCAAAACACTCGATAACCAACCCCAGGCACATCAGAAGCAACAAACAATAAATCCTTATCCAATACCTGAGAACTAACTAATTTTCCCTCATTGTCATAAACTTGCCAGTCATTTCCATCGTTTTGCATACCAGCAGAATAATTATCCATTTCCAAACCCTCTTCCTGCTCCCTTCCATGGTGCGGCACAAAATGCGTCTGTCGCCTCCCCATAGTTGCACCGCCACTCCCTACCCCCCAATAATCCCTTTTTTCTGGAAGCGCTGGCAAAGCAACCGAAACCAACTCCGAACGTTGCCAATTCAAAGAATTAAAAACAATAACCGGATAAAACATCCCACCTTCACCAGAATCAAACGAAAAAGGTGGACAAAGATCCACATGAGAGGCAATGGAGGCGATCGCCTCATCCAAAATTTCCAACCCCAACCGTTCAGACTCTCTCCAACTACGATTAGCATCCACATAAACATCAGAAATAGCCGAACCAGGCAAAATATCATGAAACTGATTAAACAAAACCCCCTTCCAAGCAACCTCCAAATCACTCTTCCGATAAAAAGCCCCAGTCAGAACCGAAGCAAAAACAGCAAACAACTCCGCCTCATACAACAAACCCTCGCAACAACGGTTCCATCTTTTTTGATCTGCATGAGTCGTATAACAACCCCGATGAAATTCCAGATAAAGTTCATCCCGCCAAATAGGATAATCATCAGAACTTTCCCCCGCCAACTTCATCAAAAAATTCTCAGCAGTCGTAAACTCCAACAAAGGAAAAAAACCAGACTCCTGCCATCTTTTACCTACCTCCAACATATCCCGAGTCGGCCCCCCACCATGGTCTCCCACCCCAGGCAACCACAAAACATTTTTCCTGCCAGTTTTCACCAACCATTCACAAGCAAACTTTGCCATTTTCACAACTTCAATACTTTCTCCTATCGGCGGTGACATAAAACTAAAAATCCGACTTTTATCCAGACCTTCCCACCAAAAAACCTCAAAAGGAAACTCTGTTAAATCATTCCAACGCAACTTTTGAGTCACAAAATATTCCATACCTCCACCCTGAAGAATTTGCGGAAGTTGCCAACAAAAACCAAAACTATCCGGCAACCAAGCTACAAGAGAAAATCTACCAAATTTTCCCCAAAAATACCTTTGACCATATAAAACTTGTCGAACAATTGATTCCCCACTCACCGTATTCAACTCTGGTTCTACCCAAAAACCCCCAACAAATTCCCACTTTCCCAACTCAATTTGTTCTTTAATTCTGTTAAATAAATCTGGTCGATTTATTTCTATCCATTCATATAGTGCCGGAGTCGAATGACAGAAAATAAGTTCGGGAAAATCTTGTTGTAAATTCAATACAGACTCAAAAGTTCGTTCAGCCACTTCCCAAGTTTCTTTGACATCCCATAACCAAGCTAAATCTAAATGAGCATGACCCAATAATTTCAATTTTAAACTATTAATATACTTCCCAGAAATTTTGAATATTTCAGCATTAACTTTTGCTAGACATTCTTCAAACTTTTCTCTCTCTCCAACTGACTGCCAATCTATCAAATTTACTGCATCTTTTATTATGTCTATATCTAAGCAATTATCACCTTCAACTTTTGCCAAATATTCAACCAAAATTTCTAACTCATCCGCAAAAAAACCAGGGTCTAACTGATAATTATCTAAATTTTCATACACGCACCAAGACTTTACTAAAGCTCCACAGTCATGTACTGGACTTACTAACTTAATCCCAATTAAAAAAGTTTCCCCAACCATCGCCTTTGGACTCAATAAAATTCTACTTGAACAGTCAAATAAATCTCCTGTCTGTACTAATTTTCCGTTAACATAAATTTCCGCAGATTCAGCCCACCAAGTTAAGCCTAATTTTAAAGATAAATCAGCTAAAAAATAGTTGTTTAAGTGTGAGGGAATTATCAATTTTTGCCCTAACCATAAAATCTGTTTACCTTTTGCCCAGGCAATATGTTTTTTCTCATTTGTTACGGCTAACTCCCAAGTATCTAAATTTTCAAGTGTAGTTACAGGTATATCTCCTTGTCGACATCGCCATTGTCTTTGAATATCTACTTGAGTTAATTTTCGTAGCTTTTCTATAGTTGTGGAAATTTCTCTAATAGAAAGTTGCATAAAGTTTTGATTTGTTGATTATTGAATGGTTAGAGCGAGTATATAGCAGAAGGAAGAAGAATAGATAAGATATAAGCGATCGCTCCACTCAATTGAGAAGATAGAGAAAATATTCGTTTCAGTGGA
>NZ_CEZPJD010000331.1:0-5721 GCF_983059655.1 Okeania sp. | reverse complement strand
ATAAGCGATCGCTCCACTCAATTGAGAAGATAGAGAAAATATTCGTTTCAGTGGAATTAAATTAAGCATTTTGTGAAGCTCATAAAAATCTGTGAGGTTTTTTGTCTTGCATTCCTCAAAAAATTGTGAGATGATTTATGTATTGGGAGTTGTTCGCCCCTACACATGACTTTTTATTCAACTAAAAATCCCGCAGTTTCTACTAATAAATATATCAGGACTTACGCAAATTCTTAGACAACAAGCTATCCATAGAGGGCGAATCCCATTCGCCCCTACTAGATATGGTAGTTCTGCGTAAGTCCTGTATATATAAGCGTACACTCCACTCAATTTAGAAGGGTCAAATTAAGCATTTTGTGAAGCTCATAAAAATCTGTGAGGTTTTTTGTCTTGCATTCCTCAAAAAATTGTGAGATGATTTATGTATTGGGAGTTGTTCGCCCCTACACATGACTTTTTATTCAACTAAAAATCCCGCAGTTTCTACTGATAACTATATCTATATATAGAATATAGAGATATAAGCGATCGCTCCACTCAATTGAGAAGATAGAGAAAATATTCGTTTCAGTGGAGTCAAATTAAGCATTTTGTGAAGCTCATAAAATCTGTGAAGTTTTTTGCCTTGCATTCCTCAAAAAATTGTGAGATGATTTATGTATTGGGAGTTGTTCGCCCCTACACATGACTTTTTATTCAACTAAAAATCCCGCAGTTTCTACTGATAACTATATCTATATATAGAATATAGAGATATAAGCGATCGCTCCACTCAATTGAGAAGATAGAGAAAATATTCGTTTCAGTGGAGTCAAATTAAGCATTTTGTGAAGCTCATAAAATCTGTGAAGTTTTTTGCCTTGCATTCCTCAAAAATAGTGAGAAAATTTATATATTGGTAGTTCTTAGCCCAGGGCAAACGCATCTAAATTTTTTGACAAATGACCAATGCGATCGCGTTTGCGTAGCATTCCATAGGAAAGCGGACTGGAAGTCTATCGTGCAGCAAATCACCATCAAAAAATATCAAAATTTTCAATAGTTAACTCAATAATTAATACTTAAAAAAACCTAATTCAGATTGAATATTAGATATTTATCAAAGATAATTATTTTAGTAATAATAGTAATATTTAACAATGAAACTCCAGTCCAAAAAGAGTATTTATAAATATCTTAATGAAGTGTACGACCTGAGAATAGATAGAACCAAAGGTCATAAATTAATTAATATTATTACAATTACTAGATAATTTTGTTTGACTGTAAAGTAGCAAAACTATTATTTATAGTGCTTTGATTACTTAAGCGCGATCGCAGCTGCTTAATGATTTTTAATAATTCCTCATACTTGTATAATTATACTTATTTTTATTGATTGCTTGAGATTTTGAATTATAGGAAATTAATGATATCTTAAAGATAATGGAATAATAGTTATTAATATTAAGTTAAATTCTCATGTATATACTAATTCCATAACAGTATCAAGTTCGTATTTCAGTCATTTAATAACCTTGACAAAATTTATAAAATAGTCTAAAAATAAAAATCTCACTTGGATAAATATCATTATTAAGTATATTTTTTGGTATAGTAATTAACCGAAATTAACTCACATCGCCAAGAATAGTTGAATTAAAGCATTCGTTATATTTATTAGAAAAATGTTAAACATTAAAAATAATTTTTGAAGTAAAATTACTAAAGATTAAGAATTGTAAAAAATGGAGTTATGTAGTAATGAAAATTCTTGTATTAAGCTGGGAATTTCCACCAAGAATTATTGGAGGCATAGCACGTCATGTTGCAGAATTATACCCAGAAATGGTGAAATTAGGACATGAAGTGCATTTAATCACAGTCAAGTCTGGCGAAGCGCCAATGTATGAAATTGTAGAAGGGATAGAAGTACATAGAGTGCCAGTCGGACCAAGTCAAAACTTCTTTCATTGGATAGCAAATATGAATGAAGCTATGGGTCGTCATGGAGGCAAACTAATAAAAGAAGAGAAAAATTTTGATATAATTCATGCCCATGATTGGTTAGTCACCGATGCAGCGATCGCTCTTAAACATATCTTTAAATTACCGTTAATAGCGACAATTCATGCCACAGAGAATGGTCGTCACAACGGTATTCATAATCATAGCCAACAGTACATTAATGAAAAGGAAAAAGAGCTAGTTTATAATGCTTGGCGAGTAATTGTTTGCTCTAGATATATGCAGATAGAAGTAGCAAGAACTTTAGACAGTCCTTGGGATAAAATAGATATAATTTATAATGGTATTTGTGCGGCCAAAAAACCAAGCAGAGATGAGTTTGATGCAGTAAGTTTCCGCAGGCATTTTGCAGAAGATCGAGAAAAAATTGTCTACTATTTAGGTAGGATGACCCCAGAAAAAGGTCTTTCTGTGTTAATTAATGCAGCGCCGAGGGTAATTTCAGAAATGGGAAACCGGGTAAAATTTATTATGATCGGTGGCGGAAAAACTGACCTTTGGAAAAAAGAAGTATGGAATTTGGGAGTTTCTAAATGGTTTCATTTTACCGGGTTTATGTCTGAAGAAAATTTAGATAAGTTTCAAGCGATCGCTGACTGTGCAGTATTTCCCAGTCTTTACGAACCTTTTGGCATTGTTGCCTTGGAAAGTTTTGCTGCGCGGGTGCCTGTGGTAGTTTCAGATACGGGTGGTTTGCCAGAAGTAGTGGAACATGGTAGAACAGGTATTGTCACGAAAGTTGGTAATTCTGTTTCTTTGGCACAAGGTATTGTGGAGGCGTTGAGAGATTCTGATTATATGCAAAAATTGGTTAGTAATGCTTATCAGGAATTAGAGTATAAATTTT
Organism: Okeania sp.; assembly: GCF_983059655.1. Taxonomy (NCBI): domain Bacteria; kingdom Bacillati; phylum Cyanobacteriota; class Cyanophyceae; order Oscillatoriales; family Microcoleaceae; genus Okeania; species Okeania sp. Next base: position 2,864 of record NZ_CEZPJD010000331.1, on the reverse strand, counting down.
GTTGGGGTAGGATAGCGAAACAAACAGATATAGTTTATCAGAGAGTTGCAGCAGAAAGGTTACAGGTTGTTTGGTAATTCAAACAAGGGGAGTATGGCGCTACGCGCAAGTCAGAAGTCAAAAGTCAAAAGTTATCTATGACTAACTTTGAGCTGCATAGCGCTACCAGATGCGACTGTCGTCGTCGCGAGGTCGCATCCGCATTTATAAATGTCCGCACCCTATTTGCGTAGTGCTATATCTTTCATGCGGTATGTACTTTTAGCTGCTCTTCTGGTGGGGTCGCCGTAGGTAAGGGCGACGTACAGGAGTGGTGAAGTCAGGAAATTTAGAAGTAGAATAGGAAAAAGGTAGAAAAATTCTCCTCACTCCCCTACTCCCCCACTCCCCCACTCCCCCACTCCCCTACTTTATAAACGGTGGCTTTCCGTAAAGATGTAATAGTAGCGATCGCGTGTTCAGCCACTAAGTCTATTTCTTCAGCAGTATTAAACCGCCCGATGCCAAAACGCACGGAAGCATAAGCTAATTTTTCTGAGCGCCCCAAAGCTGCCAAAACATGGGAAGGTGCTATTTTTGCAGAAGTACAAGCGGAACCCGAAGACACGGCCACCACAGGTTGTAACCCCAATAACAATGCTTGCCCATCTACACCCTCAACGCTAATATTCAAATTTCCTGACAAACGCTGAGTCGGATGTCCGTTGAGAAAAATCTTTCCCACTGTTTGCAGCTTTTCCCACAACTGTTGTCGCAAAGTAGTTAACCGTTTTGCCTCTAACTCCATTTCTGCTATTGCCACTTCCACAGCTTTACCAAAACCGACTATTTGAGGAGTATACAAAGTGCCAGAGCGCATTCCTCTTTCGTGACCGCCCCCATGTATTTGAGGTGCTAATTTTACTCTGGGATGACGACGACGCACATAGAGAGCGCCAACACCTTTTGGTCCGTAAATTTTATGGGCAGTTAATGATAGTAAATCAATATTAATTGTCTGTACATCTAGAGGAATTTTCCCAATAGCTTGTGCAGCATCAGTATGAAAAATAACGGAATTTTCTTTACATATTTCTCCTATTTTTGCCAAGGGTTGTAGGACACCAATTTCATTATTTGCTGCCATGACAGAGACTAATATTGTATCAGGACGTATGGCAGTTTTTAGGGAAGTTAAATCAATAATTCCATCTGTATTTACAGGTAAATAAGTAACTTCAAATCCCAAGTTTTGTAAATATACACAGGGGTCGAGAACAGCATTATGTTCAGTGGCAATAGTAATAATATGTTTACCTTTGTTGAAGTAAGCTTCGGCGATTCCTTTTATTGCTAAATTATTTGCTTCTGTTGCTCCACTAGTAAAGACAATTTCTTCGGGGGTAGCATTAATAGCTGAAGCTAAAATTTCTCTAGCTTTTTTAACTGCTGCTTCTGCTTCCCAACCATATTGATGAGTGACACTAGCAGGGTTGCCAAAATGTTCGGTGAAATAGGGCAACATTGTTTTTAATACTTGTTCATCAAGAGGAGTAGTAGCATTGCAGTCGAGATATATAGGACGTTTTAACATAATAATTACAGCAGTTTTCGTTGGAAGTACAAAATTTTATTGCTCTAGGGAATAGGGAACAGGGAACAGGGAACAGGGAACAGGGAACAGAAAATATAAAAATAGACTTTTCCAGAAAAGAAGGATTAAGGGAAAATAATTGATAATTTATGGAATAAAATTGATTATATTTTTTATTATTGGAAATATTTAATTGATGATTTTACCTAATCTTTTTAAGATACTTAAAACTTTATACAACTCATTCTCTCTTTTCAATAAGCTGAATGATTCAGATAAAGCATACTTAGGTGTATCTTGTTGAATTAATTTAATGAAAACTAATTCCATGCCATTTGTAACTAATCCAAAAATTGGTTTTTCTGGATGAGGATTAGCCATCATATAAGTGAGGGCTTGAGGGATACCATTAATTATAGATAATCCAGCATTTTTTGACTCAATTACTAATAAACATAAGTGATGTTTAAAAACTATTATATCAATCCGACCTTTAATAAGTTCATCCTGTGTTTCCACAGAAACATCAATATAATTTTCATCTACAATATCAAAAGGAAGCTGATAAAAATTTGCCCAAGCAAGTAGGGGAGCAATTACTGTCATTTTTACCAAAATTTCTAAAATTTCCCGATGTTTAATGGCATTCAAATAATTTGCTTTTGCTCGGTCTAATACTTGTTTTTCGATATCGGTTATCTCGGGTAAACCATCAAACCATTCTCTAAAAAATTGAATATCATCTGTTTGGTTGAGACTAAATTTATGCTCAACATCAATCATATTAGACATCTCCAAAAATCAAAAATAAAATCAATTCTTATCCATAAATTATCAATTATTCTTCCCTGTTCCCAGCTCCGGTGTTCCCAGCTCCGGTGTTCCCTCTTTTCTTCTGTTTGGTTGAGACTAAATTTATGCTCAACATCAATCATATTAGACATCTCCAAAAATCAAAAATAAAATCAATTCTTATCCATAAATTATCAATTATTCTTCCCTGTTCCCAGCTCCGGTGTTCCCTGTTCCCTCTTTTCTGGAGATGTCTATTTAGTTTATTTGTTTGAATAATTGCAGTCATGTTTTTTGTTTGTTGTACTATACCAATAAAAAAAGGAATGTTACAAATAATTAGTTAGTCTAAATTCCAATAATATCATGTCCAGTAGAAAAGTTATAATCAGACTTGTAGTTTTGCTCTAGCCCTCATATCACAGGGCTAATTTTGACTTATATTTTTACAGCGCTTTTCATTTGAGTAGACCACAAAATTATTTTTGGCACTTAGAGT
>NZ_CEZPJD010000330.1:0-8474 GCF_983059655.1 Okeania sp. | reverse complement strand
CCTGTTCCCTAAAAATTGCCAATATCTCACAACTCAAATCATATTGCTATATTAATTTTGGAGAGGGTAAAAGTAATCTTTGAAATTGAAAAAGAATAAAAAGTTACTAGCAAAGTCTCCTTTCTAAACCTGAGAAGTAATTATTCATTACTCATTGCTGAAGAGCGTAGTTCCTCCGGAGGAGGCTAGCTGACTGCTAATAGCTGTTTGCGCAGCATTCCGCAGAAAATACTTACATTAAGATTAATATCATACACTAATTCACCAATGGCAAAAATATGAATAAAAAGCCTAGGAAATTAACAAAAATTTTGACAACCACTCTAGTAATAGCAGCAATAATTAGCTTTGATTTTTTGCAAGATATATTCAAGCCAAAACCAGTTGATGCTGCTGAAAGGATAGTATTTAAAGTTCCGAATTTAACAGATTTATATATGTCTGTAGACTCTCTAGAAGTCTTTGTTCAAGAAGGAAAAATTAGTAATGATTTTGCCTTTTATGCTGCTTTTATGGAAGAAGAAGATTTAGTAAATTTGCGGGAAGTATTACAAGAACGTTTTGACATTCCCCCTGAATTAATTTCTCGCATTACAAATATGGCAATGGGGCAAGATTTCCTCAAATATTTGGGTCGTTTAGTACAAATTGACCCCAATATTAATGGTTATGATGCGATAAGAACAGCTTTAATAGAAGCTGCATCAGACTCAGAGGAAGGATTTACTATTATGAATGTTATTAAAAAATTTCCCGCAGAAACAATCAGAATAAGTACAAATTTTTTATCGGAGTTTTCTAATGAATTAACTACTTTTAACGAGTATCGAGATACTTCAGTTACAGCAATTATTAAACAGACAGAAAAACAAATTGCTACAGACCCAAAAATTGATTATTCTCAACTTGCAGATTTGAGTAAACCAGGTCCCTATAAAGTCATCAAAAAATCTATTAGTTTTGAAATAAGTGGTTTACGCCAAACTTACACAGGTTTAGCAGGTTCTTATAATCTTGAAGCTGATATTTATTTACCAGAAGGAATTTCTCAACCAGTACCATTAGTAGTTTATAGTCATGGTTTTGGAGCTGAGAAAAAAAGTATTCTTTTAGCAGAACATTTAGCATCTTATGGCATTGCATTAGCTGGTTTAGAACATTTAGGCAGTGATTTAGCATATCGTCAATCTTTTTTAAAAGGAGAAGTTGATATAGATATTAGCCCTATTGAATATATTAGCCGACCATCAGACCTCACTTATTTATTAGATGAACTGGAAAAGTTGGTTGAAACTGACCCTAATTGGAAATCAAAAATTGACCTAAATAAAGTAGGTGCATTGGGAAATTCTTTTGGTGCAACTACAGCCTTATCTTTAGGAGGTGCAAATATTAATTTGCCCAGATTAAATCAAGAATGTGACACAGAAAATTTGAGCTTAAATATATCAGTATTATTACAATGTCGTGCCAATTATTTACCTCTTTCAAACTATCAATTAAGAGACCCTCTTATCAAAGCAGTTTTCGCTTACTTTCCTCTAACAAGTGTAGTTTTCGGACCAGAAGAAATGAGAAATATTTCTGTTCCTACTCTAATGATGGGAGGTAGTCACGATCTTCTTACCCCAGGAATAGAAAAAGATGTTCATCCTTTTATTTGGATGGATAACCCAGATAAATATTTAGCTTTTTTGGTTCCGGGAACTCATTTTTCTACCAGCAGTTTAATACCTGGTTTGCCTGAAATATTACAGGGACCGACACCAGATGTAGGACAGTATTATCTCAAGAATTTGAGCATAGCTTTCTTTAAAAAATATCTAGATAATCAATCAGAATATGAACCATATTTAACTGCTTCTTATGGCAAAGTTATGAATAAAAATTCCCTAAGTTTGAGTTTAATTCAATCTTTAACAGCACAACAATTAGAAACTGCTTATGGTAGTTCTCCGCCAAAACCGATCGTACCTCCAACTGTTACTGCTCAAGTTCCTAAAAGACAAGAAAGTATCTTATACCAATTTCATAAAATATTGCAAAGCGTGAGGACACAGGGAACAGGGAACACCGGAGCTGGGAACAGGGAACAGAGAAAGAAAAACATAAATATTAAAGAGGAAAAAAGGTGGAAATTTTAGAATTTATGGAATTTATAATTTTTTCTTTTAAGAAGAAATCACAAATTAAGATGTAACTGCCTTTTTTGAATTTGGTATTAGAATAAATTCAAAGAACTGGAGTAATGAAAGTAGCAATGAGAAGAGATGCTACTCCTTTTGGTTATGTAGATAATACCGGAGAATGGACTGGTTATTGTGAAGATATAATTGATGCTTTTGCTAAAAAAATTGCTCAAGAGTTGAAAATTTATACTGGAGTTAAAGTCATAGAAATTCCATCAAACCTAGAAAATCGTTTTCAGTTAGTCCAGAATGGTAATGTACATTTAGAATGCGGTCCAAATACTATTAGAGATGATATTAAAAATGTGGCTTTTTCTAATCCTTTCTTTGTCACAGGAACTAATTTTTTAGTTGCTAAGGACACATAAATAAATCCTAATAGCAATTTAGCAGGAGTTAAAACAGGTGTCTTGAAAAATACTACTACAGAAAAATTTATTCAAACACAATATCCTGAAACTGAAGCCATTTATTTTGAAGGTAATACAGGGGTTAATCAAGCTGTAAAGTCTTTAACTAAAGGAGAAATTCAGGCTTTTGTTAATGATGGAATTTTATCTATAGGGGAAGTAGTCAGGCAAAATTTAGATATTAATAATTACAAGTTAATTCCAGAAAAACCTTTGACCTGTGATTTTTATGGGATGATAACTCCGAATAATGACCCGGAATGGCAAAATAAACTTAACTCTTTTATTGATAGTAATGAATCTCAACCCATTGATGAAAAATGGTTCAAAAATTTGTTTCCTTATCAGTTAGAAAATCTCGATTATTGTGTGAATCAGAAAAAGTAATACCTTGAAGAAGGAGTCAGGAGTCAGGAGAGAAAATTGCATGGGGGTTGGTCTCCCAAACAATTTTGAACACCCTGTAGACGGTGGGGTATTATACCAATTTAATAAATGTTTGCTACAAATAGTTAGGGTATTTCTTAGGAGTCAGGAGACAGGATACAGGAGACAGAATGAATGGCTTCAATACCATTTTTAGCTTGGAAATCATTTTTTTGTCAAAGGACATATCTTGCATTTGTATTTTTATTCCCCTTACTATTCGTAACATTCTTTTTTAACGCTTGGTATTAAACCCGCAAAAAAAAGATAAAATTTATTCAAACAAAATATCCTCAAACTGAAGCCTTTTATTTTGAAGGTAATACAGAGGTTAATCAAGCTGTAAAATCTTTAGCTAAAGGAGAAATTCAGGCTTTTGTTAATGATGGAATTTTATCTGTAGGGTAAGTAGTCAGGCAAAATTTAGATATTAATAATTACAAGTTAATTCCAGAAAAACCTTTGACCTGTGATTTTTATGGGATGATAACTCCGAATAATGACCCGGAATGGCAAAATAAACTTAACTCTTTTCTTGATGGCAATAAATCTCAATCCATTGATGAAAAATGGTTCAAAAATTTGTTTCCTTATCAGTTAGAGAATCTAGATTATTGTATGAATCAGAAAAAGTAAATGAGTAGCAAAATTAAGCCTAATTTTTCCATAAAACGTCAGAAAAAAACTAAAAAAAGGATGTTCTTATGGTTACTGTCTCTCGTCTTGGTAACTACATCACTTGTGCTAGTAAATTTCTCGGCTAAAGCAGCAGAACAGATTCATTTTAATTACGGTTTTCTGAAAATTTCTGTATCTATCACTGCTTTAGAAACTTATGCTGAAACAGGTAAAGTTGAAGATGATTTAAAGTTATATTTCCTATTACTCGATGCAGAAAATCAGCAAAAACTGAGAGATATACTCAAATTTAATCTGAAAATTAATTCCATGCAACTTGCTCAAGGTTTGTATTCCCCCATGGGAGAAAAATTGCTCCAATATTTAGGAGAAATTATTCAAACTCAAGGTAGAAATAATGGAGCGATCGCTCTGAGAGAAGCTTTAATTAAAACTGCGGAATCTCAAGATTTTACACCTATAAATGTTTTGCAAAACTTTCCGGGAGAGGTACAGTTTAATATTCGGAAAATTCTGGCAGTAAATCGAGAATTTTCTGCCTTACTCGAAAATACAGAAAAACTACTAACAGAAGTTAAACAAATCACATTAACTGCTGCTTCTACAGAAGAAAAAATAGATTTTTCCACATTGCCAGACTTACGCCAACCAGGCAATATTTCCTTCTATCAAGAAACTCTAAATCTCAACGATAAAAGTCGTAACCGCCAATTTCTAGTTAATCTTTATTTACCATCTAACCAAATACAAACTCAAACTATTCCAGTAATTATTCTTTCCCCTGGTTTAGCAGCAAAACTTAGTCAATGGCAACATTTAGCTATACATTTAGCATCTCATGGTTTTGCCGTGGCAAAAATACAACATCCAGGCAGCGACTTTAATCATTTTCAAGCTTTTCTAGAAGGAAAAGAAACAGAAATATTTCAACTCAGAGAATTCATTAATAGACCCCTAGATATTACCTATTTATTAGATGAACTTGAACGTCGCAATAAACTTCAATATCAAGGAAAACTAAACCTAAAAAATGTCGGCATGGCAGGTCAATCTTTTGGTGCTTATACAACATTAGCTTTAGCAGGAGCAAAAATTAATTTTGCACAACTAAAACAAGATTGTTTACCCCAAATTAAATCTTTAAACCCTTCCTTATTTCTACAATGTCGTGCTTTAGAATTACCTCAACAAAATTATGATTTACTAGATAAAAGAATTAAGTCAGTATTAGTAATGGACCCAGTAAATAGCAGTATATTTGGTAAATCTGGTTTAAGTCATATTAATATACCGATTTTGTGGGTTGCTGGTAGTGAAGACCAATTAACCCCCGTAGTAATAGAACAAGTTTATCCCTTTACTTGGTTGCCAGTAAAAGAAAAATATTTTATGTTGACAAAAGGAGCAAAACATCTCGATTTTAATATTACTGAAATTCAAAATATAGAATCTGTAGATGATGACTCCTTAAATAAGTTAGTTAGTGCCAGTTCCCCAGTAATTAAATCTTATATTGATGCTTTTAGTTTGGCATTTTTTCAGGCATATATAGAGAATAATTCTGATTATTTAGATTATTTAAAATCTTCTTATGCTGTAGCTATTAGTCAAGAACCCTATACCCTTGGTTATTTGTCTGCTTTGACAGTAGAAAAATTAATTCCAGCTTTAGCTAAAGATTAGCAGGACTTACGCCTAAAAATGTAGGTTGGGTTGAACGGCAGTGAAACCCAACAAAACCTTGCTAATTTTGGGTTTCGTTCCTCAACCCAACCTACGGCTCCCCTACTCTCCCACTCCCCTACTCCCCCACTCCCCCACTCCCTAATTAAAGTTCCCTGAAACCCTGAAAAGCTGCGACTAAAACATTAGCAACTGGATGGTTAATAGCTTCTTTAAAAGCTTCCGTCCCCCCTGACTTCAACGCACTTATTACCCGTTGTTTTAATGTGGGGTTATTTTCGACAATTTCAATAGCTTGGGTAACAACTGCCATTTGACCTGCTCTAGTTTCTGTGGGATTTGATTGTTCTAATTGTTCGAGTAATTGCTGAATTTCTCGGGCAGCTTCAGCAAGATTTTGTTTTACTTCTGGGTTAGTAGAATAGTCGTTGAAAGTTCCGCCTGTTTTGTCTCCAACACCAATACCTCCTGCTAATTTTGAATTATTAATTTTATATTCAAGTTTTGAATTATTAAATTCATATTTAGCATTTTCTTTCTCTGCCATTGTTTCAACAACTCCCATTAATCTTGTATTGTCTTGGCGTATATTTTTTATTTCTTCAGAATAAAAATCTTTTTGTTCAGATAAAAGTTTTATTTCCTTATCTTTTAATTCTAACATTGGTTTATATTTTTGCCAGAATTTACGTTCATATTCTGCCTCATCAACCTTATTAGAAACTTTAACGCGAATGACAAAAGCACCATCGCCTTTATTTTCTATTGTTTGGATAACTGGTAATTCTTCTGTTTCACTTTCTACTCGAAGTTGTTGAAAAGTTTTCAGAAAAGTTTGCCAGTCAATACCATCTTTAAAAATTAAATCGACAGTATTGGGAATTTTCTGAGCTAATTTGGCAAATTCACCAGGTTCAAAATTTTTCTCTGGGTCAGCAGGGCGACGTTGAGGATCGGGAGCTAAATTAGTAGGTAACTTCAGGAAAATATAATCACAATTAATGTCAATTAATTTAGTAGTATTGCTAATTCCCCAATCTTCGATATATGCTCCTGTTAAAGTAGCTCCTGTTAAATTTGCTCCTTCTAGTAAAGTTTGAACTAACTTAGCTCTAGATAAATTAGCATTTTGTAAATTGGCGCGGTTTAAATCTGTGCCAATGAAACTGGCATCTTGTAAGTTAGCCCCTTTTAAGTTGATACCTTTGAGGTCGAGGGGGTTAAAATCTTTATCTTGCCATTCTCCTGTTCTGACTAACTCCCTGACTTTGGCATCTTTTAGATAAGTTTTACCTGGTCGAATGCGGTCTAGTTTTATAGTATTTTTCCAGCAGGTACGAGTTATGTTGGCTCCCCTGAAATCTGTACTTTTAAGAGTAGCATTAGTGAAGTCAGCATCAGTTAAATTTGCATCTGTGAAAGAGGTTCCACCTATAGCAGCAAAGGCAATAACTATATTACGAATTAGATCGTATTTTTCATCTCCTTTAATTGTTCGATAAGCAACATCAGCGCTTAATAGTATTTGAAGTCCAGCTCCGGCAAAGGCAAAGGTGACAACGAAGGTTTTGCCTAAGAATCCAGCGAAGGCAATAGCTCCGGCAAAGGCAATAGCTCCGGCAAAGGCAATAGCTCCGGCAAAGGCAATAGCTCCAGCTCCGGCCAAGGCTCCAGCGAATGCAAAGGCGAAGGTTCCAGCTGCAAGGACGGTGAATATGAAAGCGACGGCTCCAGCTCCGGCGACGGCGAAGGCGAAGGCGACGACTCCGACTCTGACGAGGCTGCTTACTCCATTGCGAATGATTGTTATCCAAAATACAATAAGTAACCCTAAAGCGACCAAACCAACATTTTGCTCTTGTCCATTATCTGAGTTAAATATTAGCCATAGGAAAACTAAACTGAAAAAAGTAAGAAAACCTGAAATTCCGGCCAAAACAAACACACGAACAAGCAAAACCACTACCCAACGTTTTTGCAACCCCGCTTTAGCTCCCTGAAAATTAGTACCCCGCAGAATTGCTTCTCGAAAATTAGTACCTCGAATATCCGCCCCACTAAAATTTGCTCCAGACAAATCTTCTCCCTTAAAAGATAGACCCCGAAGATTCGCTCCTTGGAATTCTCGTCTACCTTCTTGATATTGCTGCAATATGTCACGGGCTTTCATATTGGTATTTCTCTAAGATTAGGAATTGAGTGGCAAGTGGGTAGATGCGCCAAAATTTTTTCCTAGTCTAACCTATATATTATTGGAGATATTCTAGGTTTTGTGCTGGCCTTTCTAGTTGAGAAGTTCAAAATTAGGACTCAAGACCTTCTGACTTTATCTAAAATCTAAAAACTAAGACGTTGTAGTTATAATGAAAAGTCAATTAATGTAGAGTCGGGCGATCGCTATATTCTGAGTATGTCTCAAACCAAAAACTAAGACGTTATAGTTTTCCCACTACCGAAACACCGAAAGACCGAATCAACAAAAATATTGCTCTATATTCTGAGTTTGTCTCAAACCAAAAACTAAGACGTTGTAGTTTTACGGACAAGGAAAGACCGAAAGACCGAATCAACAAAAATATTGCTCTATTATTCTGAATTTCTCTCCAACCAAAAACTAAGACGTTATAGTTTGAGTACTAGGAAAGACCGAATTTGCAAGAAAGAAAAATATGGCGTTATATTCTGACTTTCTCTGAAATGAAAAACTAAAACGTTGTAGTTTTCGCACCAGGAAAGACCGAAGTTGTAAGAAACAGGACTTACGCACGAACACTAAATACACTGAGGGGGAATGCCATTCGCCCCTACATATGGCGTTTTTCAGGTGAATTTGCGTAAGTCCTGAAGAAAGAAAAATATTGCCCTATATTCTGAGTTTGTCTCAAACCAAAAACTAAGACGTTATAGTTTTTCCACTACCGAAACACCGAAAGACCGAATCAACAAAAATATTGCTCTATTATTCTGAGTCTCTCTCCAACCAAAAACTAAGACGTTATAGTTTTTCCACTACCGAAACACCGAAAGACCGAATCAACAAAAATATTGCTCTATTATTCTGAGTCTCTCTCAAACCAAAAACTAAGACGTTATAGTTTTTCCACTACCGAAACACCGAAAGACCGAA
>NZ_CEZPJD010000329.1:0-8504 GCF_983059655.1 Okeania sp. | reverse complement strand
TTAAAAGAACGACCTCGGAGATTTTTTCGGCGATAGTTTTCCATGATTTTTTAAGGAAGAAGGAAGAGGGAAGAAGGAAGAAATAAGAAGGAAGAAATAAGAAGGAAGAAATAAGAAGGAAGAAGGAAGAGGGAAGAAATAAGAAGGAAGAAATAAGAAGGAAGAAGGAAGAGGGAAGAAGGAAGAAGGAAGAAGGAAGAAGGAAGAAATAAGAAGGAAGAGGAAAGTTGATAATTGTAGTACCATGAAACGCCTAAAATTTGGCAATAGCAGCTATGATTTTCTTCTAATATCATGTCCGGATAATTAGTGATGAAAAAACTTATCATAAGTGCTTAAACAGTAAATATTTCTATTTTCCCTACTCCCCTACTCCTGACGTAAGCATTCAGTATTTCCTACGGAATGCTGCGCAAACAACTTTTGAACATATTCAAGAAATTACTAAGGTTAGCTGAAGACATTTTTTTATAAATTTTAATTCTCCTTAGAGACTAATTCCTATTTTGAGCTGATAATTAGCTAACAACTTATAGCTGATAGCTGACGGCTGAATGCTTACCGAATTATTAATTATTAATAATTAAACAATTCTGGTTTAAAGCCTCCCCTTTTAAGGGAAAAAAAGTGGTTGAGGGATGGCGAGGGGACCTCGCCATATCCAATCAACCAAGAAAAGAAATAATATCTCCTGATATTCAATTCCGTAACGGTTTTAACCAGAGGTAATTATCAATTATCAATTATCCATTATCCATTAATGAACTCCCCGCTCCCCTACTATTTTAATAATTAAGTATTCAACCGGACATGATATAAAATTCTGTCTCCTGACTCCTTCTTCTACACTACATTTTGTGGTGCGGAATGTGAATTTAAACTACTATTCCAAATAAAAATCTTCAATAATTCTAGCCTCTCCCAATGCCACAGCAATACTAAATCTGTCTCCTGCTTCAGCAGTAAAATTCCGCTGAATAAAATTATCGGCATCGCGAGATTGTGCGAATGCTAATTCTTCCCCAAACTCATCTATAACTATTAACTTAACTCCCGGTGGTAAATAAACTTCTTCTCCCATCGGATGTACTTGAATATTCACCTCTTTTTCTATCTCATTTTCTGCAAGTAAATGCACAATTAAAGCAACTGACTCCTCAGAAATTTGCATTCCTAGATCGATCTTTTTACCCCGGGATATCCTCAGTGAGCTACGAAAACTATAACCAATTTCTGCTTGCTCAACATTTAAAATCTCCTCAATAGTTTGCCAACCAGTTTCAAATATTCCCTCAAACCATTGCAATAAATTTGTAGCAGTCGGGCGATCGCCTTCCAACCTCTGCTCATACAACATCCGCAATAAACTCTGGTTTTCTAACAACGCTCCCCACTTCTCAAACTCCACCTCCAACCTGGGAGAATAAGGAGACGATCGCCCCAACTGTGCCACTAAAGTAATTGCTTCATCTACAGATAAATTTTCTATTGCCTCAACTGATGGTTTTGCCTGGGGACAAAGTTCCCGTGCTACCCACATGACATTTAAATCTTCAGTCATAAATTCTTGCCCCAAATAATAAATTTGGTCTAATTCGTTATAGTTTGCTTTGCTTTTGAGATTTTGATAACTGGTGTAACCCCAAATTCTCATCCTATATTCTTCCGGCTCCATCACTGCTGCCAAATAATAGTCACCTACCAAACTTGGCAAATCTACCCACTCCTGGGGAATGGCAAATTCTTCTGTATCTATTTCTTCTGTTGGTATGAGAATAATTCTAGTTTCTCCTATGGAAATAGCACTACCGTTTACCACTTCCCAAATTTGATTTAAAGTTTCTAAGTTTAATGATATTTGTGGTATTTCTTCTGGTTGTGTATCTTCTGTTAAATATTTAATTGTCATATTTAAACAAAGACGATTCAAGTAAGCATTCCATCTAGCTGAATCATTAGAATAATTTTGAGATTCTTGCCAGAGTTGTTCGGTTTCTTCTGGGGAATTTTCTAATAATAATTGGTCTGGAAATACTATTGTTAATTCATCTAGAGTTAATGTCATTTCAGTTATCAGTTATCAGTTATCAGTTATCAGTACCTCCTGTAATAGGGAGGCTTAAAATAAGGAATTATATTTTATCTTGGTGAAATGCTCCCACTGTTCTCGTAACAAACATGGCCGAGCAATGGGCTATCACATTCCCCTCCTGGGAGCAGTAGGGGTAGGTTCCCCCACATTCCCCCTACGAATGCCACATTGCGTAAGGCGCAATTTTCAACCATTCCTCTACAAAATTGGCGATTCTTTTATTGGCAGACATTGGTAAACAAATCTCCATTTTTTCCATTATCCATTGCTGTAAAAAGATCTGTAGTTTTTGCTGTACTATCTCAATTTCTTCGGCAACTTTTTGCTGAGAAACTTTTAACTTTTCTGCCACAGTATCTAGCTTTAATCTTTCACCATAATGTAGTCGCAAAATCATAATTTTTTCCTTTTGCTGGCCTAATAAATTTTCCTGCAATACCCGATAAAATTGCTGCTGAAAATAGTATTTCAACCACTCTTTTAAAAATTTACTACGTTCTTTGAGAATTCCTTCATTTGGAGGAATTTCAAAATTCGCTTGACACCATTGCTCCAAAGCTCTTAATAGCTTTTTTTCACGATCTTTAATTTTTCGACATATTTGAGATTGGTGTATACCAAATATCTCACTCATTTCCATTTGCGAGATATTTAAGCCGTAAGATAACTGCATTAGTTTCTGAAATTCTGGTGCTAGTTTGGAAAACTCAGACAAACATACTGAGATTATTTGCTTTTTTTCTTCACCCTCTATTTCTAGTGGCTGATAATTAACTGAGATCATGTTATCTATTGGCTTGAAATCTGTCTCAATATCTTCAGCAACACCAATACAACAATAGCTTCTTGCTACTTTTACACAGGCAAGAATTGTGTTTCTAATTTGCTGAAAATCAGTTATTAATTCTAGATGTTCACTATTATCGGAGGATAATTTATTGTTATAGCGAGAACATCGTTTATTATAGTGACTTTTAATATCTTCCCACTGTTTTTTATTTGGTTCTGCTAGCCTTCCTCCAATTCTTTCTGGCTGGTTACTGCTATAAACTTCTTTGTAAGATTTGAAGACTAAAACACAACTTTCAATTTCTTTTTGTGTCTTGATTTTTGATTTAGTTTGTAGAGCTTCTCTCAGCATCTTTTCACTCAAATACTTAGGTGCAGACCAAGGTGCATATTTACAAAATTCTTTGCCTACATAAGCTGTTTGTCTGACTTTATGTTTGATTTGTAGTTTTGCCCAGGTTGTCACTGAGGTGTCAGTAAAATTATATTTAGAAAATATTTTACTAGGTTCAGCTGCAATTTTTCTTGCCTCTTGAAAGCAATCTAATTCCTGCCATTTTATGGGTGCCAATTGTTGATTAAGTTCTTTAGTTGCCAGCCAGAAACAGGGTTCTTCTAAATATGCTGATAAGTGTTCTTTGCCTAGCTTATTTAGAGGTTTTTTTTGCACTTCTTTAACAAAATATTTGGCAAAATATTCTTCATTTACTTCTGGATTTAATTGAAATATACCATCGAAATTTTTGGCTAGTTTAGGTACTATTTGGAGATTGATTACTCCTAGTTTATTTGATTTTTCTTCTATATTTAAGAAGGTCGAAAATTTTGCTTTGGTATCTCTATTAAAAATCATATTTTCACCTTTGATTGTAGATGTCACTTCAGTTAAAGCGTTTCCCGTTGTTATGAGGTACAAAATTTTAGGTTTGAGGGAATAGGGAATAGGGAACAGGGAACAGGGAACAGAAAAGAATAAAAACAACTGTACCTCATAGCTTCGGAAACTGCTGTATCAATTATCAGTTAGCCTCCTAGCAGAGGAGCTACGCTATCAGTACCTCCTGTAATACTAATTCTGTCCTGAGATAATGGAGTATTGCTAATCCATTTTCTTTTAATTATGGCTGTTGTGATTTTTTGAATTAGCTGTAAATCAAGTTAACAGTTAACAATTGTGAATTATAAGTTCGCATTGAAATTATAACCTTATATGAACATGATAATTACAGGAAAATTTATTTCATTAAAATCACATCTGCCTAGTTTTAAAGCTAAAGCTAGGCCGTTTACTGAAGTTATGGATTGCTTAATGCTTGATTAATTATTTGTATTTAACCTAGCATATGTAGCTAATTGAATGCAAGATATATAAAAATTTTTATTGTTTTCAGTTGTTTATTTACCTGCAAAAAAAATATTTATCTTGTTACTCTATCTTATTTGTCTGTAGATTTCTTAATTATGCAGTTATATAGCAGAAGAAAGAAGAAAAAATCTGGTGTTGCCTGAGTTTTAAGCTTTTAAATAGTTATCAGTTTATTAGCCAGTGCAGGATGGCGGAAATATATGTCGCAAGTCATACGCTAGCAAAACGCCCCTACAAATGACGTTTTCAAGGTGAATTTGCATAAGTCCTACTTTTAACTTCCGCTCTGTATAAGCGCCTCCTGCCCTCCGCCTTTCCTAATAAATGCATAAATTTTCTCCTTCAGACAAAGAGGTTTATAGAGACAGAAATAAACAACATACATAGGAGTCATCCAAATGTTACTTTGTTTCATTAGCTTAAATTTTATTGCTTTATTGCCCAATATTATTGCCTTGAGAACGTTGCCGGAGTATGGGGACAGCTATATCACTTTTTCCCCATCTAAAGCAAAAACTTTAACTTTTGCATTCATAGATGCTCCTGAAATTGAAAAATTACTCTTGAATCCCCAAGAAGACGAAGATCCAGATGAAGAACCTGGAAACACTCTTCCTCCAAATTAGGGGAGTGTGGGAACCCACCCCTACTACTCCCAGGAGGGGAATGTGGGGCGATATAGCGCTACGCGCAAGTCAGAAGTTAGAAGTAATCCCTAACGCTCGTTTGAGTGTCTATGATTGCCCTAACCTATTTGCGTAATGCTATAAAAAAGATTTGGCAATGGCGCTCAGATGGAAGATTTTTTTATACCGAATTAAACGGATTTGATATAATCTCATTTCTGAATAGTAACGCTATCTTTGATTACCATCTCCTCACTCCCCCACTTCCCCACTCCCCCACTCCTCCACTCCCGCACTCCCGCACTCCCCCACTCCCGCACTCCCCCACTCCCGCACTCCCCCACTCCCCTACTCCCTACTCCCTACTCCCTCAATATCTAATACTCATATTCTTGTCTTGACTCATTGAGAGCATACTGCCGAAATTTTTGCCAGATAATTCGTGCTTCTTCCCTATCTCCCTTCGCTTCCAGTAACCGTGCCAGTAACTTATAAGCGATCGCTCGAGTATCCATCAACTCAATGGCCTCGCCCAAGTAACCTTCTGCTTCTGGATAACGCTGTTGTTCCAACAATACCCAACCCATATTTTTGAGCAAAGCATAGCGAAGGAGTAGATCGGTTTTAGCTTTTTTTTTCTGCAAGCCTTTTTCGAGTAGGGTAATAGCTTCGGAATATTTCTTGTCTTGGATACAAAGTCGAGCTAGGTTGCTATAAGCTTCTGAAATTCCCTCGGCAATATTGTACTCATTCCGTGCTTTCTTAAATTGCTGCAGTTTTTCATAAGTTGCACCCAGATTATAGTGTGCTTTTTTGTAGTTTGGTTTTAAGAGTAAAGCACATTGGAAATAAAAACGAGCTAGTTGATATTGGGCAGTAAAATAGTTCTTAGTTCCAAACTCGTTTAGTTGCACAGAAAGTTGGGGAAATAGTAAACGGAAACTTGCTAAAGATAGCAATAATAAACTTACCCATCGAATATGATCGTTTATTTTGATGGGATATTTTTCTGCTAAGATTTTTTCTACCCAACTTTGGTTAAAAATTTCAGCATAGATGGGATTATAAATTTTGATTTTCCCTTGCTCTTTCCTCACTAACCCTGCTAACTGTAATTCTGTTTGTAGGGGATTATTTTTTACTGAAATTTTTCCCCTTCGTAAAACTTTCTGATATAGCCTTAATAATTTGTCGGTAGAATTTTTGCTATTCAGTAGGCGGTTGCCTATCGTCTTTAAATGTTGTGGTTCATCGTGAATTTCCCAGTTATTAATAATATTTGAGAATACCAACTTTTCCACCTCCTGTTTTTCTGAACCTGTAGAAATTTTAGTGGGGGATGTTAAAACTAATTGACATAATTTTTGTGTTAAAAATGGTTGTCCTCCCGTCCAATGAATTATTTCTTTGAGAACTTCTTGACGGCGGTCTGCTTTTTCTAATAATCCTTCTGCCAAGGGTAAAGCTGCTGAAAATTCAAAACCTTCCAACTCAATTCTATTACCAATAATAGTATGGGAAAAATCGGAAGTTTTTACCACGCCAAACAAAGCAAAAGTTAAACGTTTATATGCTGGATTACTTTTTCGTTTTTGATAAAAAGATTGCATCAAACCCAGAAAAACTTCCAGAGATAAATCAGATATACGCAAACAATCTACTTCATCAATAAAAATTACAATACTTTTGTCAACCTCAGTAAAAACTACTTGTTCAATAAACTCAATCAAACGTTTTTGAGGTGCTAACTTTTCCCTTTCTAACCACCAACTTAAGCAGTCAACTGCCAAAGACAAACCACTAGCTATTTCTTGTAAAATCCCAGCATAAATTTGTCCGACATTACTGCCCTCACTCACAATTGCCATCAAGTCTATTTCCACACAAGCAACTTCTGCTTTTTTCAGTCGTTCTGCCGTCCTAATTCGTAAACTTGATTTACCCGTTTGTCGCCCATTAAAAATATAACAATATTCTCTTTTTTCCAGAGCCTTGTAAATATTTATATCCGCCGATCGCTCTATATAATTAGGATAATTAAAATCCAGACTACCTCCCACCTTATAATTAAAATTAGATTCAGAACTTACCCTCATTTGACATCTCCTAAATAATTTTCAAAATATAATCGATAAAGTTCACACCTAACTAATACTTTGCCATCTTGATATTTAACTAACCCTAAATTCATAAGTTTTTTAATAGCATGACTTTCCATCTCCTCTAAATACTCGCCCTTAATGATACTCAAAAAAACTTTAGCTAAATCTGAATGCTGTTTTAAAATTGCCAAATATTCTTGTAAATGAGGACTATGATAAATACCATCTTTTGTAGGAGCAGTTTCTAAAATTTTCTCTAATCCAATACCATTACAAGTTTTTAAACTACGAAAAGTCAACTCCACTAAATAAGGGTGACCTCCCACCATATTCATTAGTTCCCTAACTTGAAATTCATCCCAATTAAGTTGATAGATTTCAGTGAATTGTTGAACTTGTTCGGGGAGAAACTCTGGTAAATCAATCATCGTACCTATATTAAAAGGTGACAAATTTGAATTGATTTTAATATCAGTATTAGGAGCATAAGATAGAACTAATCGTAATTTTTGCCAGGGAGAATTTCTACTAGATTTATCATTCCAGGAACGGAGCATTCCTAAAAACTCTTGACAAATATTTTCGTTGATAAAAAGTAACTCTAAATTATCTAAACATAAAACCAATGGCTGGTCTATTTTCTGCAATATATATTGTTCAAAGTAATTAGTACAAGTCTTTTTACTCCCGAAAATTTTAGTCGAGTCATCCCATTTACTTAATTGATTAAGGAATTTTAATTTATTCTTTAGTCCATCGCTGACATTAGTATATAACCAGCACAATAATTTATTCAATTCGGATAAATGACTATTGTCTGCGTCCCGAAAACTAATAGATACAGTTCTGTAATTTTCCTTTGCTTTTAACTGCTCTAACACCCGGTTTATCAACATAGTTTTTCCCATGTTATTAGGTGCTTTTATTCTGAGAATACAGTCAGTAAATAACAGACTTTTGTAAATCTGTTGTTCAACTAATGGGCGTTCAACATACTTTTGTAATTTATGATTTTGGCAGAGATCGCCATTTTGATTTTCTCCAGAAATAATATTGTGATGATTTTGTATTTCCTCATAATCTGTTGATTCTAAATCTAAATTAAGGTAGTTAAAAATTTTTTCCAGGTTGTTCAAATTCACCCCTTGATTCTTTTGCATAATTCTTGCCACAGTAGTGCGATGTATCAAAGCCTCCCTGGCAATTTGACTGCAATTGTATCCTTGAGGAAATTTCCGGTAAATTTTCTTTTGTCCTGTTGTTGTTAGGACATAACTAGGTCTTCTTACTTTCATTTCATTATTGTATCACCCTCATAATTAATGCTGTCGATTATCGACAACGTGGCAAAATATTCCTGTCGATTTTTAACTAAATTCATCCTGAAAGTATTGCTATGAGTGCTTTTCAATTTTTTAAAAATTTTTTCGATCTTAACTGTCGATTTTCGACAACTTTTTAATTTGCCTATTCTATAATCTTATTTGACCGTATTTTTACAGATGTATTTCGAGCTTAACTCTAACCGT
>NZ_CEZPJD010000328.1:0-8507 GCF_983059655.1 Okeania sp. | reverse complement strand
GTATAACTATATATTGATATTGTTAAAATTATAAATTCAAAAGAGTAGGTGTCTATGCTCAAAAGTACAGATTTTGAAAATCAGCCAGAAATTAGCCGAGTCAAAGTACTCAGTGAAGCACTACCTTACATTCAAAAATTTGCAGGTCGTAAAATAGTAGTCAAATATGGCGGTGCGGCTATGAAAGATAGTAATCTCAAAGATAAAGTAATTAGAGACATTGTACTACTATCTTGTGTGGGAATACGTCCAATTGTAGTTCATGGTGGTGGCCCTGAAATTAACTCTTGGTTGGGCAAATTAGGAATTGAGCCGCAGTTTAAGGATGGTTTGCGAGTTACTGATGCCCCCACTATGGAAGTAGTAGAGATGGTATTAGTGGGAAAAGTTAATAAGGAAATTGTTTCTTTAATCAATCAAGCTGGTGGCCGTGCCGTGGGTTTGTGTGGCAAAGATGCAAACTTAATTAAAGCACGTCCCGAAGGAAGAGAAGGTATTGGTTTTGTTGGGGAAGTCAGCAACGTCAAAATAGATATTCTACAATCCCTAGTTAATGATGGCTATATTCCCGTAGTATCTAGCGTAGCTGCAGACGAAAAAGGACAAGCTTACAATATTAATGCAGATACTGTTGCGGGTGAAATTGCTGCTGCAATGGATGCAGAAAAGTTAATCCTCCTTACAGATACAGCCGGAATTTTGGAAGATTATCATAATCCAGATACTTTGATTGTGAAGTTGGATATCCAAGAAGCTAGGCAATTGATAGAGAAAGGAATTGTATCTGGTGGGATGATTCCGAAAGTAAATTGTTGTGTGCGGAGTTTAGCTCAGGGAGTTCGAGCTGCCCATATTCTTGATGGTCGAGTTCCCCATTCACTTTTACAGGAAATCTTTACAGATTCTGGAGTTGGCTCAATGATAGTAAGTAGTTTAGGTCTAACTACTTGAGTTAATTTCTTTATTTTTGTCCTCTTGCTGTTTTGAGGAATCTGATATTAAGCTAGAGCTATCAGTTTCAGAAGCAGGAGGAATATTTCTATAAATATGGCTTTGATCGACATTTTTATGAGAAGATGATAGAGAATGGTTTGATGGCCTTCTTGTATTTTCTGTTGTTTTTGAATTAAATGTTTTCCAGGCTACTTTAATACCAGTAAAAATACTTTTAGTTGTAGTTTGAACTTCCTTGGTTTGTTGGCGCACATTACCAAGGCTTTGATCGACTTGCTTAACAATTTCTCCAGCACTCTGGACACTATCATTTACATCATCAGTCAACTCACTAATTTCTAAGCCAGTGAGACGAATTGCTTCTAAAGTTGGTGGTAGTTCACGAACTAGGATGTCAGCTAACTTTTCTAGACTACGAGCAGCTCTTGCTAATGCCAACATCGCAGGTAAGGTGACAATTAATACAGTAGTGAGGCTCAATGCAACCAGGAAAAGGGACAATCCTAGCCAAAACAAGGGGTTGTTCACAGGTATTTCGCCTAAACAGGAGAATGTTCAACAATTGATAATGAACAATGAATAATGTACAATTACCTATCCTTGAAAGAAGAGGATTGAACTTAAGGAAAATATTTTCTTTTTATTTTCTTCATAAATGAAAATATCTTAGATCAAATTAAGCAATTATCAATTATCCATTATCCATTATCCATTTATAATTTCCTATTCCTGGATAATATTAACAATAATAAGCGCTATTGTAGAGTATTTTAAGATTAAAAAAAAGCTTATTGTTTTAATTTTCCCTGTTTATAACTACCGAAACTTCAGAATTTTTTGTTTCTAGTTGAGATAATATTTCTCTCTCTTTTTGACTAGCGTCTAATCCAGCAGCGATCGCCTCTTTTAGTCTTTCTAAAGTTTCTTCCCAAGAATTAGTGGCAGATCCTGAAAACCGGTCTGTTTGAAATTTGACACTGGTAGATAAGTCTGTTACAAGTTGGGGAATAGCTGATGCAGATTTTTTCACTAACTGTTGTGTTTTTTTGCCAGTTCTAGGGGCTATTAATAAGCCTGTTAATGTACCTATGGCTGAACCTAGCAGTAGACCACTGATAAATAGTCCAGATTTTTTGTTTGACATACTTAAAATATATCTCTCTAGAATACTTCTTTTTTATAATCTATTATATTAGCGCCAAATTCTATGGAAACGATGCCAAATGGTTCCGATCAACCAAAACATGGCCATAATTTGTTTGACCTGTTGAACTTGTAAATCCAGTTGTTTATATAGTTGTCGTAGTTGATTTATTTTCTGCTGGTGAAGTTGGAAAAATTCAGGTGTTTTATCAAGTACCTTACTGGTACAATTATCTATCAAATTGAGAGTTTGTTCTACTTGTAGCAATGTTTGTCTAACTTTCCAAATTTTCCAAGCTAGGTAAAAACAAAAAATTGAGATAACTATATTTAGTTCAATTATTAACCACAGCATTTTTCACTACACCGAACAATCTAGAGAAGAACTCGAACAAAAAGTCCAATCAGAATCAAAACTTATGATATTCACTAAAACTCATATAGTGGACCGACATATCCAAGATGGAGTAGGGGAGATTGAATATTGAAGTAGTTTATAGAGTTATCAAAATATATTATATATGACCCCCTCGGATAAAGTTGGTGGTAGGAACATTTGAGGTCTTAAGTGAGTGAGGCGATCGCTCATTAATTTATAGAGAGATTAGTTAACAAACTACGTTATGGTATAAGTTTAAATGCCAGGAGGCGGACTTGAACCGCCGACACGAGGATTTTCAGTCCTCTGCTCTACCAACTGAGCTATCCCGGCTTTTTTTTTCACTTTTACTATAGTAGCAGACTCAATATAATTTTGACAAGTACTTTTGGATTTTTTTTCTTGAGTCAGGAGTCATGAGTCAGGAGCTAGGAGTCAGGAGTTAGAATAAATGGGAACTACAGAGGAGGTAGGAGGAAAAATTGTCCATCAAAAGTAAGAATTAAAGTAAATCAAAAGTCATAATTTAAACAATGAGATGACTGGAGGTACTGATAACTGATAACTGATAACTGAAATGACTTTTATCTCCTTTAACTACGCTCTATTTTTATTAATAGTACTAGGAATTTACTGGTCAATGCCACGCCAGTCTTGGCGAGTATCGATCCTATTAATTGCGAGTTTAATTTTCTACGCTACTATTCAACCTCAATATATTCCACTACTATTAATAATTACCCTATTGAATTTTTACCTTGCTCAAGCTATTGGGGAACCTAAAGATTGGCGTATTGCTAATACAAAATGGAACCGCCGTCGTTTACTACTATTGTGGTTAGGTATAATTTGCAATATCTTACTATTATTAAGCTTCAAATATATACCTTTTTTATTAAATAGTATTGGCA
The DNA here is from genome assembly GCF_983059655.1 of Okeania sp. Lineage (NCBI taxonomy): Bacteria > Bacillati > Cyanobacteriota > Cyanophyceae > Oscillatoriales > Microcoleaceae > Okeania > Okeania sp. The sequence continues at coordinate 5,120 of NZ_CEZPJD010000328.1, read as the reverse complement.
TACTCTACAATATCCCTAATATTTTAGAGACTGCTAATTGGGTTGATAGTAATGTAATTGCACCATTAGGTTTAAGCTTTTTCTGCTTTGAATGTCTTGCTTATTTAATTGATGTTTATCGAGGTGCTCCATCAGCTTCTTCTTTATTAGAATTTACATCTTATAAATTATTTTTTCCCAAACTGATTTCTGGTCCGATAACTCGTTATCATTATCTACAAAATCAGCTAGGAATGATCGGCAAAAAAACCACTAAAGCTTTAGTGAAAACTCCTGCTTTAAAATTCCCAACTTTAGAGCAAATTACGGAAGGAATTTGGTTAATTGCGACTGGTGCAGTTAAAAAAGCTTTAATAGCTGATAATTTAGGAATTTTTGTAGACCTGAGTTTTAGTAATTTACAAAGAGCAGGAAGTGGCGATCTATGGTTAGCAACAATTGCTTATGGACTACAACTTTATCTTGATTTTACTGCTTATGTTGATATTGCCCGTGGTAGTGCTTTTTTAATTGGTTTAAACTTGCCACAAAATTTTGATTTTCCTTATTTCAGTACAAGCATAGCGGAATTTTGGCGAAGGTGGCATACAACTTTGGGAGATTGGTTGAGAAATTATTTATATTTTCCTTTGGGAGGTTCAAGGGTTGGTTTATTTAGGACTTGTTTGAACTTGTTAACTGTGATGTTAATAGCTGGTATTTGGCATGGTGCTGCTTGGGGATTTATTGTTTGGGGAATCTTACATGGTTTGGCATTAGTAGTTCATCGGTTAATAGAGGCAATTTCTAAACATTTTAAGGTCAAAAAAATATGGGAAAGTTTGCCTGGAATTTTAATCAGTTGGTTGTTAACTCAGAGTATGGTTTTTGGTACTTGGATATTTTTCCGACTACCGAATTTAAGGGATTCTTTTTGGGTGTTTTCTCACTGGTGGAATTATGATGCTGATGTTCAATTTGTGGATAAAGTTTATCTGGAAGCGATGGGTTTAGAAAGGTTACAGTTAGTGTGGTTAATTTTTGGAGTTGTAGTGGCAATGGGGATTAATTATTGGTTTCATCGTGGTCTAAAATTACAGTTAAATTGGCAGTTGAAAGTTTTGTTAGTGCCTGTATTTTTGTTTACTGTTTGGTTGTTGGCACCAGAGGGTTTGCCTTATATTTATTTTGATTTTTAGAGAAGGAAGAGGGAAGAAAGAAGAAGGAAGAAGGGATAAAAATTGAATAAAAATCACTATTGTTAATTAGGGTTTGCTGAATAAATATCAAATAATTACCAGATAAAGGTTTTAGCGTTTTTAGGTATTGAAAAAGTACATTGTTTTCAGCTCTTTATGCTCAAAAAGTTAGCATTTTTACCAAAAGTTGGGCAAAAAAATTCTCCCGTACTCCCCTACTCCCCCGCTCCTCTACTCCTTAAAAAAGACTTTTTCAGCAAATCCTAATTAGGTATGTAGTATCCTAATATGATATAAGATGTTACTTTCGATAGTGAAAAATTAGTAATAAAATAATTTCTATTAGTTACTTGAATAATTAGTTCTTTGAATAACTAACATTAATAACAATATCAATAGTCGTTTATCCTTAGTCGTTTATCCTTTTAGAAGTGATACCGACTCTATGTGATTTCTATGTCTCAACTTGCCAATCTTCAGAACTTAATCCTACCCTTTCAATTGCTTTTAAACAAAATGAACTTATATCATTAGCAGATAAATTAACTTCAATAAATGCTCCATTATTTAATTTTCTATTGTCTCTAAATTTTTGATTATTCCAGTTCACAATACGGGGATATTCTTGCACAAGTTCCTGAAACTTATAGTCATCTAAATCAACAACAATATTCATAGTGATTTCTAATACATCACGCCAACTTTTAACGCTGTATTTTTTGTTAAGCAGAGACAAAGCTTTGGGTTTTTTTCCCCTTACTCTATCTCCCACTCTTTCCTTTTGAGTCTCATCCCCAAAGTAAGGCCATATTTTCAAACAAATTTCGGCTAAATATTCTGCTCGGTCTTCAATATCTTTTCTCTGCCAGGTTGTTTTTTCTTGAAAATACTCGTTTAACTTTAGTTTACTCTCTAGCAAAATCTCTCTCTTTTTACTAAAAGGATAATTAGAAAGTTCCGAATTATATCCCGTTAAAGTTAAATTACCCAATGTATGTAGTAAAAGTTCGTGAGTCATTTCCCCATATTCCCCTAAAAAATTTTCCCAATCTTTATTTAGTCTTTGAGGCATAATATGTTCGATGGAAAGATTATCAAAAGATACTTCTTCTTTGTGATTAAAAGATTGTTCAATAGATTCTAAAATCAGTTTAGATTTTTCTGCTTTAATCCTAGTACCATAAAGCTCTACCTCTTTTAATCTGGATTTAAAATCCTCATCTCTAGGATATTTTTTGCCAGTTAGAACATATTTTAATCCTTCCATAAAATCTATATCTATTTTTTGTTTAATTTGACCGTATAGAGAAGGAAACATTTTATTAAGGGAATTAGTGGGAAGATTACAGACAAAACGCCGAATAATAAAATTTTCAAGAATCTTTAAAATTTCCACAAATCCATCAACTGAAAATTCTCCTTTTACATAATCATTGTAACAATTTAGTAAAAAAGGATAGATAGTAGTGACATCTAACCGTTTCAAACGTATTAAGCAACTACTAATAGATGAATTTTTTTCCTGACTAGGATCGATAAGTTTCTGATAATAGTCAGCAAATTTAGTTAAATCTTGTAGAGATTCTAAAGCATTTTTGGGATTAATTTTATCCTTTAAAGTAAAATAAACTTGGTCTTTTTTTACTTCCACACCATCCTTCATCAAATAATGGCGAATACATTCGGTTAAACTCTCACATAAAGTATCCTGCATTGGTTCCCAATATTGGGCATAAATTTCCTCTTGCCGATCGACATGAATTTTCATAAAAAAGTAATTTCTAATTAAGTCAGCTTGACTTAAAGCTTTACCTTTTGCGTTTAAACTTTCAAAAACTAAGTGTGGATTTTCGTCTTGTTCTAAGGTAATACTAACTAAAGAAAGACCCCTAATAATTGCTGTTTTAACTGAAGTTAAGTCAATTTCTTTCAGACGGATTTTTTTGTCAAAAAAGCGATAACAATCATTAATTAAAGATTTTTTATAATCAGGAAAACCTCCATCAATAATCTGATGAAAATAATGGCGATCTGCTTGGGTTGGTTGTAATTTATATTGCTCTAAACCATCTTCATAAGGGTTGATTAAAATAGTATTATTAATTTGTTCTGCCAGTTTTTTTGTTTCTTGGTTTTTTTTCGCGCGATCGCGAACAACTGCTAATAAAATTAAAATAGTGGTTAGTCTTTGTTGCCCATCAATTAATAAATATTTAGACACTCCTTCAGGTACAGAAACAGTCTGCATTGTCACAATAGAACCCATAAAATGAGGTCGCATGGTTTCTTGTTCTGTCAACTCTATCAGATCGTCCCATAAATTTTCCCATTGTTGACGTTCCCAGCTATAAGGACGTTGAAATAGAGGAACAAGATATTGTTGAGTTCCTTCTAGGATTTTCTGTAGTTTTGTTTCTGAAGCTTTCATATTTTGCAGAATGTTTAGTGAAATTATTTTCAATAAAATATTAGACGTTGCCAAATCAAGGGATGAATCTTTAGCAGAATAAATAAATCCTATTTTTAATATTTAGACTTGCTCTTTTTTCCTAGCCTACAATTCATCCCATAAATATGCAGCGCCAGATATTATATTGTGTATGGCAATTTCAAAAAAAATGTTTTTTCTAATACTATTTATCTGTAACAATGCGCTTAATAATTATTACCAAAACCTGAATTTTACTAATAGCTGTTATCTTTGATTAAGCGCAACTTCATGGAGAATAGGTGTAAGATACGTCTCAATGTTGCCTTTTCAAACTAAATAATTATCCATTTAACCAATATATTGTCAATAATTTTATAATTTTTCAACTCAAATACTTATAATCAATCAACATAAATTGGAATAAAAGCTAATTATTATCCATCAAATCTGAACACCAATCACTCCAACTACCTGCATAAAGTTTTCCTGTATTAATACCCGCTATTTTTAACGACCATAAATTCACACAAGCAGTCACACCAGAGCCACAATAAATAATAACTTCCTCAGCATTTTTCACCTTTTCCCACCGTTGAATTTGTTCATCAATTTTTGCCAGAGAATTTTCATCAGTAACTTGCTTCCAAGGATAATTAACCGCCCCAGGAATATGACCAGCAATAGGGTCAATAGGTTCATGTTTTCCTAAGTAGCGATCGCTATCTCGTGAATCAACTAATACTACTTCTGGTAAATCTTTTTTGGCTTTAACTGTTTCTATATCTACTACCATTTTGGATTGAATTTGTGGTTCAAAAAAACCTGTTTGTAGAGTAGAAATTTCATTAGTAATTGGATATTTTTTTTGCCATTCAGAAAAACCGCCATCTAAAAGGGCAACTTTTTTATGGCCCATATATGTCAATAACCACCATAGACGGGAAGCAAAGGCAAAGCGAGAATCATCATAAGCCACAATTAGAGTTTCTTGGTATTTAACACCTGTAGTTGCTAATTTTTGGGCCAGTCGATCGGTATCGGGTAATGGGTGACGCCCGCCATGTTTTTGTACTGTGCCGGAAAGGTCTTGGTTAAGGTCGAAATAGAATGCCCCAGGAATATGAGCATCTTGATATTGTTTCTGGCCTAATTCTGGATCGGCTAAAGAGAAACGACAGTCGATGATAATGAGGTTTGGGTCATTGAGATGGTCTACTAACCACTGAGGAGAAATAAGAAAATTTTTATTAGTCATATTTACTAAATTAAATCAAGTTTTCTTCTTCTAATAATAGGTAATATAATGTCCGAATAATCAGTAATAAAAAAACCTTCTCCCTTTAAACCAATATTCCCTTCTGCTTTCTGCCTTCCTTTCTCCTAAGTGTAAGTATTCACGGAAATAATATATACAGAAGTTTCCGAAGCTTATGAGGTACAGTTATTTTTATTCTTTTCTGTTGCCTGTTGCCTGTTGCCTGTTGCCTGTTGCCTGTTGCCTGTTGCCTGTT